>JACPTJ010000446.1 GCA_016192835.1 Betaproteobacteria bacterium | reverse complement strand
TGACCTGCCCCGGCGCCGGCCGGGGAACGGGATTCGCGTCGGGCGCAACCTTCGGCAGGGGTGGGGTAGGCACCTCCCGAAATGATCCGGCATGTGCCCGGGCAAAGTTTATGCCAGGGCCGATTGCGCCGCCCGCGTCCGGCTCAGGCCGGCATGGCCGGAAGCCAAACAAGTCACGTCGGTTTGGTTTTCAATCATGTATAATTTGCAACAAATGCAAATTTTTCAAAATGCGATATCCCGGTCCCCACGGGGCGCGCCGTCACGGCGCCGGTGCATATTTTCTTCTTCAGTTCCGCTCAGATTCACAAGTTCTTCAGGCCGTCTGACGTGACCGGCCATTCAGGGAGGCGTTGATGAGATTCGCGTTCCGGCATGCGATCGCGGCGCTGGCTCTGTTTAGTTGCCTCAATGCTTCGGCGTCGCCGTACCCGACCGAACACCAGCTGCGCACCGCGATCGGAAACGTCGTGGGCATGCTGAGATCCGAAGGCATTGAAATCGAAATACTCGACGCTCAGAAAGAAGGTCTGAGGCAACCTTTGATGGCCGCGGGACTGAGCCTGCCCAGCGGCGTCTGCCTTGTTTTCTACAATACCAAACCCGAGGACGGACTGAACCAGTTCTTTGGCGCCATCCCCGAGAAAGACCTCCCCGTAATGCTGACCGCGATGGCAGTGCATGAGGCATCGCATTGCATCGAACAACGTGAAGCCTATGTTCGCAAGCGTTTCGATATGGTATTGCCGCCGCATCTGGAACGCGACAACATGACCGTTCAGGGCTATCTGTCGGTGGTGAACAGCGGCGCGCTGGTGACATGGAGCGAGGCGCTGGCGGATATCGCGTCGGTGCTTTACCTGAAGCGGGCCGAGCCGGATCGTTGGAAAGATTTTTCCGACCGCATCGCGGCCATGCGCCACGGCCTCGCCTGGAAGTGGCCGGCACATGACACTTCGGCGTGGCTGCACCAGATCATCGCCGCGGATCTCGGCGAGGCCGCGAAGCAGAACCTGTTTGCCACCGCGTTTCAGCTTCGCAAGCAATACCTCCCCGCCAGTAACCGACCCCTTCGTCAGTTGGAGTAGGGTGCGCTTGCGCACCGATTGCCGGATGGTGCGCAAGCGCACCCTACAACACTGCCAGCAGCAGCCGTTGTGCAGCATCCCCTGCGACGGGGTCCGTCCTACATCAAAATCCGGCTCGTTCCGATAGCGGGTAGCCAGAGGCAGCCTTAATATCGAATGCAGCGACGCCTGCGCTCGCGCATTTCGAAGCGATAGTTCGCTTATCCAGTTCAACCTCATTTCAAGGAGTCTTCCAGATGGACACGACCATGAACAGGGACAAGGCGTACAGCACGCCGCAGTCACAATTTCACAATACCATCGACAAAACGGCCGCCGGTGCGCACCAAACCGTGGACAGGATTGCCGAGGCAGCTTCGCCTGCGATCGAGCGGATGGCCGCAGGCGCCCATCACGCGGTAGACAAAGTCGTCAGCGTCACTGCGCCCGCGGCGGGATGGGTCGAATCCAAAGCGCGGAAACTGAACGATTCCAGGGTCAAGGCGGTTGAAGGCAGCAAAAAATACATCCAGAACTACCCGTTTGTGACGGTCGCCGCCGCGATCGCGATCGGCGTGCTCATTTCCTTTTTCGCAAAAAGCCGCCCGGAATAAACGCCGATAACGCCGCAAGGGCCGGCCCCGTGCGATGTGCGGAGCGGGGATCACCCGCTCGATGACGCGCGGCACGCCGCCGCCCGGAGCGGCGTCAACCCGTTGAGGACCCGCCCGTGTTGCAGACTCATTTGCTTGACGCTTTCGAGCAGCGGCTCGGTCTGCTCGGGCTTCCGGTAAGCGTCGAATTCTGGAACGGCAGGCGCGTCAGCCGGGGAAATTTCCCCAAGGTAAAACTGGCGTTGCGCCGGCCGGAGGCGCTCAAGGCGCTGGTTCGGCCAGGCCTGGGTAAACTTGCGCAGGCCTATGTCGAAGGTGATATCGATCTGGATTGCGATATTCACGAACTCGCGAAATTCGCGGAGGCTTTGTGCGGCCCGCAGCAGGTCGACCTGAAAAAGCGCCACAGCGACAATTGGAAATGGTGGTGGCATACGCGGCGCTTTGACCGCCGCGCAATCAGCCATCACTACGACGTTTCCAACGACTTTTTCGCGTTATGGCTCGACCGCCAACGCGTCTATTCGTGCGCGTACTTCCGTACCCCGGACGACAGCCTGGAAATCGCTCAACAGCAGAAAATCGATCACATATGCCGCAAGCTCGATTTGCAGCCGGGTGAGCGTCTTCTCGACGTCGGCTGCGGTTGGGGCGCGCTGATCTTCCGTGCCGCCGAGCGTTACGGCGCGCGCGCCACCGGCATAACGTTAAGCGAACAACAGTTCCACTACGTCAGCGAACAGATCCAGGCGCGCGATCTGGCTGGGCATTGCGAAGTCCATCTGCTCGATTACCGCGACTTTCCAGAGCACAAAACCTTCGACAAAATTGCGAGCGTGGGCATGTTCGAGCATGTCGGCAAAAGAAATTTGCCGGGATATTTCGCGAAGCTACAGCGGCTGCTCAAACCGGGTGGACTGCTGATGAATCATGGCCTCACCTCGACCGGACTGTATTCGGGCGGCTTGAGTTCCGATATCGAGGAGTTTGTCGACCGCTATGTATTCCCGGGAGGTGAAATCCCGCACCTGTCGAAGGAAATCGAGCTGATGGCGTCGGAGCATCTGGAATGCCTGGACGTCGAAAGCCTGCGTCCGCACTATGCGAAGACGCTATGGCACTGGGTCGAACGGCTTGACGCGCGCAAGGATGAAGCACGCGCGCTGGTCGGTGAAAAGAAATACCGGATCTGGCGAATTTACATGGCCGGCTACGCACTCGCGTTCGAGCGCGGCTGGGTTTCCGTCTATCAGGTGCTGGCCGGCCGGCGGCTGGCCAACGGCGCGCTCACGGCGCCGCTGACGCGCGAATACATGTATTCGGCGTAGCGAGTCATACGTCCGGCGGCTAGCAGCTGGTTGCGATCGCGCGGCATGCGCGGGTCCTGAAATGCCTGCGCGCGGAACGCGCCGATTCTCCTTTTACTGCCGCATAGCACTCGCATACGCGATTCTCGAGCTCCGGATGGCTCAGCACCGTAATGTGGCCGCGCCCGTAGCGAATCACTCCGGCTTTCTGCAGTCTTCCGGCGGCTTCCGTGACGCCTTCGCGACGCACCCCGAGAATGTTGGAAAGCAATTCGTGCGTCAGGCGCAATTCGTTGGCGGGCATCCGGTCCAGGCTCAGCAGCAGCCAGCGGCACAGTTGCTGCTCAATCGAATGGTAGCGATTGCACACCGCGGTCTGCGCCATCTGGGTGAGGAGCGACTGCGTGTAGCGCAACAGCAACCGGCAAAAATGGCCGCCGTGCTCGAATTCCTGTCTCAGTTTGTTAGCGCCAAGGCGGTAGGCGTGGCCGGCACTTTGCACCAGCGCCCGGTCCGGCGTGACTCCCCCGCCCATGAACAATGACGTTCCGATCATTCCCTCATTGCCGGTGATCGCGACCGCTGCCGCAGAGCCGTTTTCCATCATGCACAGGGGAGAAACGATACCGGCAGTCGGAAAATACGCGAAGCTCAGATGGCCGCCCGCTTCATGAAGCGACGAGCCTGAGGCCAACTGCGTGTATTCGAGATACGGCAGCACGCGCTCGTAATCGGCGTCGGGCAACGCGGCGAGGAGCTGGTTTTGCCTGGGGGAATGCAGGACTTTCGATTGTGCGAAAGCAAGCCGGGGGCGCGTGCCGATCCGATGACAGTCAATCGCGCCGCCTGAAACCGGCATCTGAAGGGAATCGTACGGCAGATCGGGCAACGCGTAGTCCATGATTATTCCTTCGCGAAAAGGTGACACGTGGAAATCGCCATCAGTGCCGGATCTTCCGCAACTTGCATGCCATATTTTTTTGCACGTGCAATCAGGCATTTGTCTGGCATTGCAATCATCGCGCGCAAAAAATACGCGCTTTGACTTGAAAATATTTCCGACTCCGCAGCAGCAAGTTCACAGTGAGGGCGCGTGGTTGTCAGGTACGTAATTTGCGTAATCGCGAGGTCTAAAGCCGGAGGTCTGTGACAGATATGCCGACGTTGTCGTTTCACACTCCAAGCGGAAGCGATTTCCCCGACGAGGAGACGCCGTGCAAGGCCGCAGCTCGCGTGACGGGACCGGTTCTTCCGTTGCGTGTCTTTCTCGTCGAGGACTCAGCGATATTGCGTGACCGCCTCGCGGAAATGTTTGCCACGTGGGCAAACGTCGAGATGGTTGGGCACGCCGAAACGGAAGCCGCCGCGGAAGCTGCGTTACGCACCCAGAACTGGGACGTTCTTATCCTCGACCTGCAACTGCTGCATGGCACCGGGCTGGGCGTGCTCGCCACTCTGCGCACCCATCGCAAACCCGGCACGACGGTGATCGTTCTCACCAATTACGCCATTCCGTCCTATCGCGCCCGCAGCCTGGAACTGGGCGCCGATTATTTTTTCGATAAAGCCAGTGATTTCGAAAAAATAAAAGACGTCTTCACGCGCCTCGGTGAACAGCGTCGAGCGGCGCGCCCAAACGGGTGATCGCGCGGGCCCCGCAATCGCCGTCTGACTGCGACGGGAACCGTGCTCGTGCGCGCAGGTAAATATGACCGCCATATTTGTATTTTCTTCAAGGGTGGCCCAGCTTACACCCGCGACGCTGACAAGCTGAACGGGTGCAACCGGGCTGGCACGACAACTGCTTTAGATCTCACCCGCTCCATCCGACTATTTCTCCGAGGAAAGGGATTCATCATGATACGCAAAGTTATCGCATTGGCGTGCGCCGCTGCCACCCTGCTGCTGGCGGCATGCAACACCATCCAAGGCGCGGGTAAGGACATCGAGCGCGGCGGCGAGAAACTTCAGGGCGCCGCCGAAAAGGCAAAGCAATAGCACAAATCAGCGGTGCCGGCATCCTGCGGCGGATTCGGAGCCTTTTCGTTCGGGGTCCACGCTCAAAGCACGTTCCTGACGATCGGCAACGCTGCCACGAGGGCGCCGGCGCGCAGCGGTTGAGGACCCCATCCGAGCTTCCGGCCGATACGAATTCAAATGTCGCTCAAGGCACCCTTGCGCGCCCCGGTCGAACCGGCGGCCCCGGTTCCGTTTGTACGGCGCGCACAAATCGCCAGAATTGCGCTCGTGGTGATCGCAGCCGCCGTCACGATCGCGCTCCTGCGCTGGGGGCAGTCATTCTTCGTACCGTTGCTGATCGGAATATTCACTGGTTATGCGTTTCGCCCCTGGGTTTCGGCGCTGGCGCGATTGCGCATACCCCGCGTGCTGGGCGCCGCCCTGACGATGTGCTGTGTTGCGGCGCTGGTAGCCGCGGCCCTGTATTCGCTGCGCGAGGGCGCAATGGAACTGACGGAACAACTCCCCGAAGCGGCACGCAAAGTGCGCAGCATCCTTGGCGGACAGAGTAACGCCACCAAGCCGCTGGCGCAGATACACCGCGCCGCCAAGGAACTCGACAAGGCGGCGGCCGAGGCCACCGGAGTAACTGTACTGCGCGCTGCCCCGGCGGCAGCGCCCCCGGGCCTCGCCGTTGCGACTGCCGAAAAACTGCTGGTGGGTATGGCGTCGGGCGCGGTCAGTGTCGCGTTGGAGCTTGGCATGGGAGGGCTGCTCGCCTATTTTCTGCTCGCGGGCGGCGATGCGTTCCGCCGCAAAATAATCAGCATTGCAGGGCCGACGTTGGCACGCCGCCGCATCACGATTGAACTGCTCGACGAAATCGACGCGCAAATCCAGCATGCCCTGATGGTAATGCTCGTTACCAATGTTCTCATCGCGTTCGCGGTAGCCGGACTGTTCGCGGCCCTGGGAGTTGAACGCGCGATCATGTGGGGCGCGCTCGCGGGAGTGCTGCACATCGCTCCCTACGTCGGCGCCGCGGTGGCGGCCGCCGCCGCGGCCGCCATCGGGCTGGTTCAGTTTGGCGACGTCGGCCATGCGCTGACGCTGGCCGCCGGCGTCCTCACGATCTGCATTCTGATCGGCTCCGGTCTCAGCGTCGTAATGCAAGGCAACGCATCGAACATGAACTCGGTAGTGATGCTGACCGGGCTCCTGTTCTTCGGCTGGCTATGGGGCGCGTGGGGCGTGCTGCTCGGATTGCCAGCACTGGCGGTGATCAAGGCAATAGCGGACCGGGTTGCAGGCCTGCAGGCGCTGGCCAGAATCATGGCGACGTAGCCGTTCTTGCAAAACCGGCGGCGCTTTTTACAACTCCGCCGCTTCCTCCGGCGCGACATGCTGTTAAATCCAAATGGAAAGCCGCACTGGCATGGCCATTGCTCGATAAGTTGAGTAGGGTGCGCTTGCGCACCATCCGGCAACCGGTGCGCAAGCGCACCCTACACCGAAATTTAACTCAACGAGGAGAGTTGTGATGTACAAATTCTGGATCGTGCTGATGGCAACTGCCGGTGCAATGGCCGCAACACCCGTGCTGTCGGCGACCATGAGCAAGGACGCGCACAAAGCCGCGCTGCAACGTATCGACGACGCGTTCAAGTCGGACAAGGAGCAATGCAAACCGCTCAAAGCCAACTCGAAGGATATCTGTATCGCCGAGGCGAAGGCCAGAAGAAAAATCGCTAAAGCCGACCAAGAAGCTAATTACCTGGGCACCGTCAAGGCCCGCACCGCGGCGCGGGTTGCGCGCGCGGACGCCGAGTACCTGGTCGCCAAGGAAAAATGCGACGACCTGGCCGGCAACGGCAAAGACGTGTGCCTGAAAGAGGCGAAAGCCGCCCTCGTCAGCGCCAAGGCTGATGCCAAAGCTGACCGCAAGGTCAGCAAGGCGCGCCGTGATGCCGACAAGGTTTCCACCGAGGCGCGCCGTGACGCCAGCGAAGACAAGCGCGACGCGGAGTACCGGGTGGCGGTCGAACGCTGCGATGCGTACAGCGGAAACGCCAAGAGCCGGTGCGTGAAAGACGCCAGGTTACGCTTCGGAAAAACGTAAATGATGAGACTATCGTGTTGCTGCATGGCTTAAGTCGCTTGCTGGCGACCCACCGCGCGCTGATTCCCGGCGCACTGGCTGGCTACGCGGTGCTTTTTGGCTTCCTGATTTACGGTCTTGCAGTCCACGCCCGGCTCGAATCATGGCGAGAGCCGCACTTGCCCGCCAGCGCGGGTGCCCAGACGCCTGCGCCGATTCCGCGTGAAGCGCGCGCAGCCTGTGCTGAATTTTCCGGCATGGGTCAGGCGCCGTGCAACGCAAAAGCCACAGTTGACGTGGCACGCGTCGAGTTCCGCCCACGCTTCGCGGCGCGAAAACTGCCCGATAGCCCCCCGCCTGCCGAGAGGATGAAAGCGGCGGCACTGAGTGTTCCCGCCCAAATACCCATTCTGACCGGGGAATTTCCAGAGGAGGAGGAGGAGGAGGTCGAACCTCTGCCTCTGGCTGTCGCTTATCGCGAGTGAGGGTGGCGGACTTTTATTCCCGCTCCATTCTCAGGAACCACCGGCGCACGCCATATACGCCGCCAGCGAACAACACGCAGACGCCGGCTATCAGCCAGTAGTTGACCCCGGCCGGATCATCCAGGGCCAATTCGATCTGAACTCCGAAAACGGCGGCCGCCAGAACGCCGGGCAGCATGCCGAACAATGTGCCGAGAACGAAATGCCACAGGTTGATGCGGATCGCGCCTGCGACCAGACCCACTACCGCGAATGGGGCAACCGGTACCACTCGTACTGCAGTGACTGCCAGCAGACCACGCTGCTTGATTGCCAGAGTCAGGCGGTGGAGCTTCGGGCCGGCCAGCCGGCGTACCGTATGGCGGTCGAGCAGGCGCCCAGCTCCATAGGAGGCGATCGCGGCGATCAGTATCCCGCCGATGGCGCAGGCCGCGCCGGCCCAGGCGCCCAATGCGATGACTGCCGCGAGCGTGATCAGCGGGCGCGGAAACATGATGAAGCTGGCGGGTGTATAGGAAAGCACGATGACGAGCGGAGCCCACCACTGCCGGGAGAGTTGGGCCGCCCACGCGGCAACGTTGTCCGCACTGACAAGATCGGCCAGCGCCGCATGGCGCCAAACCAGCGCGAGGCCGACAAAAACGGCCAGCACCGCGCCAAGTATCTTCGCCAGCGGCAATCTCGGTCGTTCAGCGCCATCGAACATGAATTCTTCGGCCAGTTTCTCCAGACCCACCGGCCGTTCAGGATCCGCGATCGCGATCGCATTGACCAGCACGGGTGACCAATCCGGAAGATCATTGAGCTGCCTTAACCCGCGGGAATCGTTGTTGAGACTTTCGATAGCGTCTCTCATCGATCCAGTTCGCGCGATCTCGCCGGCGACGACCGCCGGCTCCACGCCGAGATGCTCGGCCAGCAATCGATCGCGAATCCCGCGGATTGCGGCGCTCGCGCGCGCCGCGCCGCCGGCTGCCACGACGGCATCGCATTCAGTGTCAAGCCCCATGGAGCGATTGCTGATGTTGGCCGAGCCGATGCGCAGCCATTCGTCATCGACGATCATGGCCTTCGAATGCATGTCGATGCAGGTCCCCTCGGCCAGCCCCTCGACATGCGGATAGTAGACGTGGAAACGCTTGTTTGCGTCGGCTGCACGCAATGCGCGAATCAGCCTGGCCCGCAGCACATGCATCGTCATTTCTTCGAGCCAGCCGTGGCTCAGCAGACGGGTGACGAGAACGATTTCAGGGCCGTCGGGCTCGGCCAGGCGCGCAGCAAGAGCTTTGCCCACCTTGTCTGCGGTGAAGTATTGGTTTTCCAGGTAAATGTAACGTTTTGCGGACGCAATCATATCCAGATACAACTGTTCCACATCGTGCGAGCCGGCAGTGAAGTTGACGGGTGGCGCGGTGCAGGCAATACCGACCTCAACATTGTGGAAATCGGGCGCCAGGCCGTCAGGCCATGGATCGCTTCCCGCTTCGACGGGGGCAAGCGTTTCACCGGTTGCTGCGTGCCAACGCGCGCGCGCGATACCGGCGAGCTCCCGCGCGGCCGCGCCGTCGAGCACCATCATCAAATCATGAAATGGCGGGTATGGCTTGCCTGCGGCGGTGCGCCGCGGGTCGCCGGGCCGGTGGGCCGGCGTATCCCAGCGTTTGCAGGTGAGATCGAGGCCGCCGACAAATGCAACCTTGTCATCGATTACCACGATCTTCTGGTGGTGGGAGCCGGCCAGCGGATGGGTATCGTCATATTCAAAGTGGACTCGCCGATGCGGCTTCCAGTTCAGGCCATAGAGTGGGGAGAATTCCCGATCGCGGCCAAAAATAATCGGGTAGTCCCAGTCGAGCACCCGCGTATGCAGTCTCCATCGCCGTCTGGCGAGCGAATTGAGGAAGTCGCCCAACGTGGGCGCCGCCGCGCCACTACCGTCAAACGTAAGCGGTGTCTGGCTGTTGAAATCCCATGCCACAATCAATATCGAGCGCTCTGCCCGTTGAGCGGCGCGCACGAAAGCATCGAAATAGGCGGCGCCGTCCACCAGCACGGAGGCGCGGGCGGTGCGCGCAACGGCACAACAGTTCTCGCCCAGACGATACAGGCGTTGTGTAATGCAGGTGTCGGACATCGCACTCGATTATTGGACGCGCTACGCGCGTCGCAAAACCCGTTGATCGGCTTACCATACCAAAGGCAAGAACCATGCCGCGTGGCTGTGGACGCGTCTGCGCGGGTCGCAGGCGCTGGGCATAAAGCATGCTTCACGCCAATAATGGCTTCCGACACACGACCGTGCCGGCCCGCGAGATTGAAGTGACGTTGCGAGCACCGGGCGAAATCACACTCGCGTCCTACAACATTCACCTGGGGATCGGGAAAGATGGGTTGTTCTCACCCGAGCGCATCGCCGGGGTTTTGGCCGAGCTCGAGGCTGACGTAATCGCGCTGCAGGAAGTTGAATCCGGCGCGGGTGGCTTCGACATGTTTGGCTATCTGCGTGACAGCGGCAATTTCGCGGCAGTATCCGGCCCAACGCTGCAGCGGGCCGGGCGGGAGTATGGCAACGCGTTGTTGACGCGCTGTCCGGTGCTGGACGTGCGTCGAATCGATCTGTCGATGCCGCGTCGCGAACCCCGCGGGGCACTCGACGCAGTGCTCGACTGCGGCGGTCATGTGGTGCGGGTCGTATGCACGCACCTGGGCCTGCAGCCCGCCGAGCGCCGTCATCAGATCCGGGACTTGTTGCGTTTGGTGGGAGACGATGCAACGATGCCGGCCGTGCTGATGGGAGACATCAACGAATGGTTCTTGTGGGGCCGGCCGTTGCGCTGGCTGCACCGCACGTTCGGGCGCGCTCGCGCACCACGCACATTCCCGGCGAGGTTCCCCCTGTTCGCACTCGACCGGATCTGGGTACGGCCCTGCTATCTGCTGCGAAGCGTTGCAGTACATTCGACCCCGCTTGCGCGGGCGGCTTCCGACCATCTTCCGCTGATCGCACGCATTGCGACGGACAGACAGAAGACTCAGGCTCTGCATTCCTGAGGTCGGCCCGGTTTTCTTTTCTTCTGTAGGAAACCTCCTACGCTGAAGTTCAATTGTCCTACATGCGGGTGCGGGATAGTCTGATTTTGATGTGCAAAAATTGCACGTAGGATGCCCTCACGGATTCAAGAACAGCTTCCGGCACGTTGACAAAACTGCAAAACCACCGTGTCTGGAGCGTTCCCATCACAAGGAGGGCTAAGCATGAGCACCGAACTGCCGATCGTCGAACTCGAGCCGACCTGTCAGGACGCGTTTGCGAAAGCCCGGATGTTTGCGAGCCCTGCGCCTGAGGCGCCGGCCCGCCCCCCGGCCCGCAACCCCCGTACGGTCGCCCATTTCGGCAGACTTTACGGGCAATCGCCCGCGATGACTCTCGTGTACCAGATGATTGCTAAAGTTGCTCCGAGCGACGCCAGCGTGCTTCTCATCGGCGAAAGCGGCACCGGCAAGGAACTGGCCGCCAACGCAATTCATGACGGAAGCAAGTGCCACGCCGGTCCGTTCGTCGCCATCAACTGCGGAGCGTTTTCGGCCAACCTGATCGAGGCCGAACTCTTCGGCTACGAACGCGGCGCTTTCACGGGTGCGGTGCGCTCGCACCGGGGTTGTTTTGAGCGCGCGAGCGGCGGCACCTTGTTTCTGGACGAGATCACCGAAATGCCGATTGAACTGCAGATCAAGCTTCTGAGAGCGCTGGAGACCGGACGCTTTTACCGCGTGGGGGGCGAGCAGGAACTGAGCGTGGACGTGCGCATTATCGCGGCCACCAACCGGGATCCGAATCAGGCGGTGGCGCAAGGCGTGCTGCGCGAAGACCTGCTCTATCGCCTGGCGGTGTTTCCGCTGCCGCTACCGCCACTGCGCGCACGCGAGTCCGATATCGAACTGCTCGCGCAGCATTTTCTCGACGAGCTCAATGCGACCGCCGGCGCGAGCAAGGTTTTCACCCCGCTGGCGCGCGAATTCCTCGGCCGGCATGACTGGCCGGGCAACGTGCGCGAGCTGAAAAACGCGGTGCAGCGCGCGTTCATCCTCGCCGACACCGAAGTGAATTTCGACGCAAACGGAAATGGTATGCCGCGCGCGCAAAAATCCCCCGTTAACACCGGGGGCGTGCTGCAGATCGCAGTGGGCACGCCGCTGCAGGACATCGAGCGCGAAGTCATCGTCGCCACGCTCGAGCATTGCTGCGGCCGCAAGCGCGAAACTGCGCAACTGCTTGGTGTCAGCCTCAAGACGCTTTATAACCGTCTCAATGAATACCGCGGCAATTGCGAACCTAGCTGCGCGGCTTGACCCGGTAGCGCAGGGGCGCGCGGACACGTTAGCGACGCAGTCGCCCGTTCGCGGGCAGCGCGCCTTCGCCCCCGCTCCCGCCCCGGAAGGCTGCGCCAACGCCGTGTCGCGGGGGCCCTCGCCTGCAATCGTTTTCTGAATTCAGCCATTGGATGACAGACAAGTAAGTCGGGGTACGCGCTTTGGATTCCGCCCGTCGCCGGGCACGGTGGTTGCTTGTTGGTTAGGCGCTTTCAATTGAGTTACTATATTCGTGGACTGATCCCCTACCCTCTTGTGGAGATTCTGCATATGACCCGGATCCTGATTGCGGACGACCACCAGATTGTGCGCGCGGGACTGAAGAACCTGCTGGCTGAATACAAGGAGTTCATGGTAGCCGGCGAGGCGGGTTCCGGAGCTGAAACCGTAAAAATGGTGCGCGCGTCGGATTGGGACCTCGTACTGCTCGATATCACGATGCCCGACATGAACGGGGTCGACACGCTCCAGCAGATCAAGCGCAGCAAACCGGATCTGCCGGTACTTATCCTCAGCATGCACCCCGAGGACCAGTACGCAGTCAATTTGTTGCGTGCCGGCGCGAACGGCTATGTGTGTAAAGAATGCGCCCCCGAGCAACTGATCGGCGCAATCCGCACGGTGGTTGCGGGGCGGCGTTACGTCAGTCCCGCGCTCGGCGATCAACTGGCCGGCGATCTCAGCGGCGATACGCAGAAAGCGATGCATACCGAGTTGTCGGAGCGCGAGTTCCAGGTATTTTGCAAACTTGCCGCAGGCCAGGCGGTGTCCGAGATCGCAAACGAACTGTTTTTGAGCGTAAAAACAGTCAGCACGTACCGCTCGCGCATACTCGAGAAAATGGGCATGAAAACCAATGCCAACCTCACCTACTACGCGATCAAACACGGATTGATACAATAAGAGCGCCTGAGCTGCGTGTCGGCGCGATACCGGCAAGACAATCAGCCGCAGACCGGTGGCGGCGGCCCCTGATTTCATTCAGGATTAGTCGCGTGATGTTACGGTGGAGAAAGACGTGCACATGGCATTGAAGGTCTATCTGGTCGAGGATTCTCCGGTCCTGCGCGATCGTGTTATTGAAAGCCTCGAGGACACGGGGGACAGCCGCGTCGTGGGTTCAGCCGACACGGAGGACGATGCCGTCAGGGGTATCGTTGCATCGACGCCGGACGCGGTGGTGCTCGATATCCAGTTGCGGCAGGGCAACGGCCTGAATGTGCTGCGCCGGCTGAGGAGTCTCAAGCTTGACGTGAGGCCGCTGGTGATCGTGCTGACCAACTTCAGCAATCCCGAGTTCCGCGTTCGGGCGCTTACCGCCGGAACCGACTTTTTTTTCGATAAGGCGACTGAACTGCACCGGGTCGCTGAAGTTCTCGGCGCCCTCGGCAATACTTCCTCCAGCCACTGACCCTTCTTTGTAATCCTTACACGCGGTCGGCATTTTCGCGCGCCGCTTTCGTGCATTCATAGCGCCGTAGTCGATCAGTACGGCGATTCGCCGCGCGCTTTCGAGGACGAAACGCGCGATGGCTTTTGGCACGCCAGTTGCTTGATCAATTCCAACAACGCATTCGCGCCCATTTTTCCGGCTCCCGGCGCAGAGCACTCCCAGGTCCGGACACTCAGGAGAGTTTGACATGAAGACATTGATCGAAGGCTACAAGACGCGTTACACGGCGGCGCAAGACGAAGATCTTTCGCTCGAGCAATACCTGGAGCTGTGCAAGAGCAATCCTGAAATGTACGCGACCGCCGCCGAACGCATGCTCGCCGCGATCGGCGAACCCGAGGCCGTCGACACGCGCAACGACCCGCGGCTCTCGCGCATCTTCGGCAACCGGGTCATCAAACGCTATCCGGCGTTCCAGGAATTCTACGGCATGGAGGACGCGATCGCGCAGATCGTCGCGTTCTTCAAGCACGCCGCGCAGGGTCTCGAAGAGCGCAAGCAGATTCTTTATCTGCTGGGGCCCGTCGGCGGCGGCAAGTCCTCGATCGCCGAGCGCCTGAAGAGCCTCATGGAATGCAAGCCGATCTACGCGCTGAAAGGCTCGCCCGTGAACGAGTCACCGCTGGGCCTGTTTGCGCCCGAGCAGTATGCGAAGGTGCTCGAGTCCGAATACGGCATTCCAGCGCGCTATCTCACGGGCATCATGTCCCCGTGGGCGATCAAGCGCCTGCAGGAACACGGCGGAGACATCTCGAAGTTCCGCGTGGCGCGCGTGCAGCCCTCCGTGCTGCGCCAGATCGCGATTTCCAAAACCGAGCCGGGAGACGAGAACAACCAGGATATTTCGACGCTGGTCGGCAAGGTCGACATCCGCAAACTCGACCGCTATTCGCAGAGCGACCCCGACGCGTACAGCTACACGGGCGGACTGTGCCTCGCGAACCAGGGCCTGCTGGAATTCGTGGAAATGTTCAAGGCCCCGATCAAGATGCTGCATCCGCTTCTGACCGCCACGCAGGAAGGCAACTTCAAGGGCACCGAAGGATTCTCCGCGATCCCTTTCAACGGGCTGATCCTCGCGCACTCGAACGAATCGGAATGGCAGACGTTCCGCAACAACAAGAACAACGAAGCGTTTCTCGACCGCATCTACATCGTGAAAGTGCCGTACTGCCTGCAGATGTCCGAAGAGGTGAAGATTTACCAGAAGCTGCTGCGCGCCAGTTCGCTCTGCGCCGCGCCGTGCGCACCGGGCACGCTGGAAATGATGGCGCAGTTCTCGGTGCTGACGCGCCTGAAGGAACCGGAGAACTCGAGCATTCATTCGAAAATGCGCGTCTATGACGGCGAGAGCCTGAAAGACACCGACCCGAAGGCGAAGTCGATGCAGGAATACCGCGATTACGCCGGCCACGACGAGGGCATGAGCGGCATGTCGACGCGTTTCGCCTACAAGATCCTGGCCAGCGTGTTCAATTACGATCAGACCGAGGTCGCCGCCAACCCCGTGCACCTGATGTACGTGATGGAACAGCGCCTCGCGCGCGAGGACCTGCCCGAAGAGCTCAACCGCCGTTATCTTGAATTCATCAAGGGATATCTGGCGCCGCGCTACGCCGAGTTCATCGGCAAGGAAATTCAGACGGCCTACCTCGAATCGTATTCCGAGTACGGCCAGAACATCTTCGACCGCTACGTCACGTACGCCGATTGCTGGATCCAGGACGAGGACTTCCGCGATCCGGACACCGGCGAAATCTTCGACCGCGCCGCGCTCGACAAGGAGCTCGAGAAGATCGAGAGACCGGCGGGAATCGCCAACCCGAAGGATTTCCGCAACGAGATCGTGAACTTCGTGCTGCGCGCGCGCGCCAACGAGGGCGGCAAAAACCCGGCGTGGAACAGCTACGAGAAGCTGCGCGAAGTGATCGAGAAGAAGATGTTCTCGAACACCGAGGATCTGCTGCCGGTGATCTCGTTCAACGCCAAGGCCTCGGCCGACGACAACCAGAAGCACCGCAACTTCGTCGAGCGCATGGTGGGCAAGGGCTACACCGAGAAGCAGGTCCGCCTGCTGTCGGAATGGTATCTGCGCGTGCGCAAGTCGTCGTGATCTGAATCGCTTCGAAAGGCAGCGAGGCCCGCCATGATGCACTTGATCGACCGCAGGCTGGACGGGCGCAACAAGAGCGCGGTCAACCGCGCGCGCTTTCTGCGCCGCTACAAGGAGCACATCCGCGCCGCGGTCAAAGGCCTGATCGCCGAACGCTCCATCACCGACATGGACAAGGGCGGCGAAGTGAGCGTGCCGGCGAAAAACCTGGCGGAGCCGAGTTTCCGCCACGGCGGCGGAGGCGACTGGGAATCCGTGCATCCAGGCAACCGCGAGTTCGTCAAAGGCGACAAAATCAGGCGGCCCGACGGCAGCGGGGACGGCGCGATGGGCGGCGGCGAGCCGGGTACCGGCAGGAGCGAGGATGACTTCAGCTTCGCGCTTTCGCGCGAGGAGTTCCTCAACATTTTTTTCGACGATCTCGAATTGCCCTACTTCGCGCGCAATCGCGCGGGCGCCGTGGCGCAGAAAAAACCCGTGCGGGCCGGCTACGTGCGCGAAGGCGCGCCCTGCAACCTGTGCGTGGTGCGAACGCTGAAAACGGCGTGGGGAAGGAGGATCGCGCTCGGCGCGCCGGCCCGGGAATCCCTGGAGCTCGCGCGCGAAGAACTCGAGCGCGCATTGCAACAGGGTGCCGATGCGGAACAAGTCAAGGCGATCGAGCAGGAGATTGCGAAACTCGAAGCGCAGATCGAGCGCGTGCCTTTTCTCGACGAGCTCGATCTGCGTTACCGGCACCGGATCAGCGTGCCGCAGCCGGTCGCGCGCGCGGTGATGTTCTGCCTGATGGATGTTTCCGCCTCGATGGACGAGAACAAGAAAGATCTGGCGAAGCGCTTCTTCACCCTGCTCTATATGTTTCTCACGCGCAAGTACGAGCACGTCGAGCTGGTTTTCATCCGCCATACGGATGACGCCGAGGAGGTCGACGAGCAGACGTTCTTCCACGATACCCGGAGCGGCGGCACCATCGTGTGTTCGGCGCTCGAGCTGATGCACGAGATTTGCACCGCGCGATATCCCGCGTCGACCTGGAACATCTACGCCGCCCAGGCGTCCGACGGCGAGGCGTTCGGCGCCGACGTGAGCAAGAGCGGCCGTTTCCTGGGCGAAGCGCTGCTGCCGCTCGCCCGCTACTTCGCGTACATAGAAATCCCGGCCACGAGCTACGACCGGGGGAGCAGCCTGTGGAGGGAGTACGAGCAGACAGCGCAGAACCACCGCAACCTCGCGATGCGCCGCGTCAGGGAGCGCCGCGAAATCTATCCGGTATTCCGCGAATTGTTCAGTCCCCAGGAATCGCGATAACGGCGGCGGCATGAATCCGATCTCGACCGGCTACGACTGGGACTTCGATCTGATAGAACGCTACGACGCGGCAATCGCCGCCGCCGCCGCCGGCTACGGGCTCGACACCTATCCGAACCAGATCGAGATCATTACCTCCGAGGAGATGCTCGACGCTTACGCGTCAGCCGGACTGCCGATCGGTTATCCGCACTGGTCTTACGGCAAGGACTTCATACGCAACGAGCGCGCTTACCGCAGCGGCATGCAGGGCCTCGCCTACGAAATCGTCATCAACTCGAATCCGTGCATCGCCTATCTGATGGAGGAGAATTCCATCATGATGCAGGCGCTGGTGGTCGCGCATGCCGCCTATGGCCACAACTCGTTCTTCAAAGGCAATCACCTGTTCCGGCAGTGGACTTGCGCCGACGGCATCCTCGATTACCTGGTATTCGCCCGGCGCTACGTGCTTGACTGCGAAGAACGCCACGGCGCGGCCGCGGTGGAAGAATTGCTCGATTCGTGCCACGCCCTGAGGCACCACGGTGTCGACCGCTACAATCGTCCGGCGCCTTTATCGCTGCAGGGGGAGGAGGCGCGCGCCGCGCAGCGGGAGGAGCATGCCCGCACGCAGTTCAACGATCTGTGGCGTACTGTGCCCACGCCGGCCGCGCCGGCAAGCGCCGCCGCCGCGTCGACGTTTCCGGCGGCCCCGGAAGAAAACATCCTGTATTTCGTCGAGAAGCATTCGCCCAGGCTCAGCCCCTGGCAGCGCGAGCTGGTGCGCATCGTCAGGAAGCTCGCGCAATACTTCTATCCCCAGGCGCAAACCAAGGTAATGAATGAAGGCTGGGCGACGTTCTGGCATTACACGCTGATCAACCGTCTCTACGAACAGGGTCTCGTCAACGACGGCTTCATGCTGGAGTTCCTGCAAAATCACACCAACGTCGTCGGTCAGCGCGGTTTCGACCAGCCCGGCTACCACGGTATCAATCCGTACGCGCTCGGCTTCGCCATGATGCGCGACATCCGCCGCATCTGCGAACAGCCGGCCGACGAGGACCGCCTTTGGTTTCCGGAACTCGCCGGCACCGACTGGGTGAGGCAGCTCGACTTCGCCATGCGCAACTTCAAGGACGAATCGTTCATCGCGCAATATCTGAGCCCGCGGCTGATCCGCGAGTTTCGCCTGTTCGCGATCGCCGATCATACCGGCAACGCGGCCCTCGAAATCGACAGCATCCACGACGACGAAGGCTACCGGCGCGTGCGCCACCTGCTCGCCGAGCAGCACAAGCGCGATGCGGTGGTACCGGATATCCAGGTGGTGCGCTACGAGCGCGACGGGGATCGTTCGCTGACCCTGCAGCACCGGATCCTGCGCGACCGGCCGCTGGCGGCTGACGAGGCGCGCGAAACGCTCAAACATCTGACACGGTTGTGGGGCTTTAAAGTTCGCCTGGAAGGCACCGGCCCCGATGGCGGTGTCGCCTGCAGCGAGGAGTGCGCGCCCTGAGCACGAACAGGGTATCGACGCCGCGCTGACCGAGCCGCCGCAACGAACTTCCGGCGCCAGAAATCAGGCGTCGCGGAGCAATTTCTCAAACGCGGTAAAGTCGTGAATCTTGTCGATGTAGTGATCGAAACCGGCGCGCTCCGCGCCTCGCAACGTCGTCTCATCGGGCGGCGAACCACTCATCAGGACCAGTTTCATGGCGCTCTGCGGAAACAGCGTGCGCAGCTGCTTGGCCACTTCGAATCCATTCATGCGCGGCATCTGCGCGTCCAGCAGGACGAAATCCGGTTTCCAGCTTTGCACCAGTGCCAGCGCTTCTCCCCCGTCAGCGGCGGTTTTCACCTCGTGCCCTGCGTCCCGCAGGACGGCGGATAACGACGCCAGCAACGCTGCGTTGTCGTCGACGATCAGGATATTCCTGGCGACCCGCACTGTTGCGGACGACGGCGCCGGGTGAGCGTTGCGATTCGCCGCGGATCCCAGGCCCCCGCTGCCGGGGCGATCATCGTTCGCGAGCCCATCGAGGATCCGCACGATCTCCTTCACCTGCCTATCGAGGATGTCGGTGATCGACGCAAGATCGGCATCCGCGCCGCCGCGAAACCGCAGCAGTTGCACCGCATTGCGGATCGGGGCAACGGCATTGCGCAAATCATGCACCAGCGCGCGCGCAAGACTATTGCGGTCGCCAGCATCAACCCGTCCTGGGTTCCCGTCTTTCATGGTTGGAAGCAGCGCTTAATCGTCCGCAGCTTAATCGTCCTGCGAACCCTTGGCGCCGCTCGCCCGTCCCGAGTCAGATTTGGATTCTATACCGATTCGCGCTGCGGCAGGACCCGGTGCGCGCCTGCTGCGTCACGAACAACGCGTATCAGGGGGGCGGGAAGGGGCGGGCTACAATCGCCTGCAGGTCGTCAGGATCGATCGGCTTGGTGAGGTGGTGGTCGAATCCCGCCTCCTGCGAGCGGCGACGGTCGTCTTCCTGACCATATCCGGTCACGGCGATGAAAAGGGTTCGCCTGAACTCGTCCAGTTGTCGTAGCTGCCTCGCCACCTCGTAGCCGCTCATCCCCGGGAGCCCGATATCGAGTACGACCACGTCCGGCCGGTAGCCTGTGGCCACCTTCAGGACCGAGGATCCGTCGTAGACGCAGCGGACGTGGTAACCGGATGCCCGCAGGATCATCGCGATGCTTTCGCAGGCGTCGACGTTGTCAGCGACCACCAGGATCCGCTTCCCGGGCGCGTCGCCGGCAGGGCCTCGAACGCCGGAGAGGGCCGGATCCTGATGTCCTCGTGGTTCGGGCAAGGCAGGAAACCGGGCCGTGAACTCGCTGCCCTTACCCGTGCCCCGACTGAAGACGGCCACGCTGCCGCCGTGCATTTCAACCAGTCGCTGGACGAGCGTCAGGCCGATTCCCAAACCGCCCTGCGAGCGGTCCAGCGAGCGGTCGCCCTGCACGAAAAGTTCGAAAATGCGGGATTGGAGTTCGGGGGAGATTCCCACTCCCGTGTCCCGGATGCGCACCACGATCTCTTCGCCCTCACGCGCCGCGCTAACCGAGATCTGCCCTCCATTGTCCGTGTACTTGGCAGCGTTTGTAAGCAGGTTGGCGATTACCTGCGCCAGCCGGATCAGGTCGCCCCCGACCCAGAGGGGTTGGCCGGAAACGGCAACCGACAGCTCATGGTGCTTGGCGTCGATCGTCGGCTGTGCGGTCTCGATGGCGCGGGCAATCGCGACGGCCACATCCACCGGCTCCTTTCGCAGCTCGATTTGACCCCGGATCATGCGGGAAACGTCGAGCAGATCATCGACCATCCGCACCAGGTACTCCAGCTGCCGCTCCAGCACATCCCGTGCCTGAGCGACCAGTTCGTTATTCGTCCCCGGCATCTTCATCAGGTGCAAGGCGTTGCGCATGGGGGCAAGCGGATTGCGCAGTTCGTGACCCAGCATCGCCAGGAACTCGTTTTTTTCCCGGTCCGCTTCGGCGAGTTCGTGCAACCGCCGCCGCAACTCCTGCTCCAGTTGCTTGCGATCGGTGATATCGCGCACGATGCCGGTGAAAAACCGGCGCGTTCCGGCATGAAATTCGCTGACTGCCAGCTCCATCGGAAACGTCGAGCCGTCTTTGCGCCGGCCCAGCACCTCGCGCCCGATGCCGATGATCTTAGCGTGCCCGGTTTCCCGGTAATTGGCGAGGTAGCCGTCGTGCTCGCTGTGGTAGGGTTCCGGCATCAGCAGCTTGACGTTGCGCCCGATCACCTCCGCGCGCGGGTAGCCAAAGAGCTTCTCCGCCGCCGGGTTGAAGGACTCGACCGCGCCGTGCTCATCTATCGTGATGATGCCGTCGATCACGTGATTGACGATCGAGCGCATCCGCTCTTCGGTCTGGGTCAATTCGCGGCTTGCGGGAGCGGCCGATTTCATGCTGTCGAGCCTAAACAACCCCTGCAGGACTGTCAACGGCGGGAGGGCTGTCTGGATGGGAAGCGAGCGCGATCGCGCCCCTCCCAGCAGGTACGCGGTTCAGTACCTGGTATTCCCGCTTTACCGGGGCGGCAGGCGGGCGCGGCCCAGATCGGTAAGCTGCATCCCGCCTTCGGTGAGCTCGATCGCGAGCCCCAGAGCAATCAGCCGCGCCGCGAGTTGCGCAGGCGGCGCGGGCTTGACGGGATCATCGGTATCCAGTTTTTTCAGCCAACCCAGTTCCTCCGCACTGAGATTCTCGTCCATGTCCAGCTAACCTCCGCCCGGCGCCGGAGCGGACTGTGCTGTCGTCGAACCAAGAATTTCCTGCAACACGGGCAGATCGACCGGTTTGACGAGATGGCGGTCAAATCCGGCTTCTTGCGAATTCCGGTGGTCCTCGGCCTGCCCGTAGCCGCTGACCGCGATCAGCAGGCAATCTTTGGTCTCCGGCATCGTGCGCAATGCGCGCGCCACCTGGAACCCGCTCATGCCTGGCAATCCGATATCGAGAAACACCACGCTCGGCGCAAAGCGGCGGGCCGCCTCGAGCGCTGCCGGGCCATCATGCGCAATGCGCACATCCTGGCCGTCAAAGCGCAGCAGCGCCGCCATGCTGTCGGCGGAATCGGCATAGTCGTCCACGATCAATACCCGTTGACCGGCTTCCTTGCGGCGTGGCGCATCCGCTTGCGGCGGTTCCGCGCAACTCACCGCGGCACGCGGCAGGCGCACCACGAATTCGCTGCCTTGTTGCGCGCCGCCGCTGTATACATGGATGCTGCCCCCTTGCATGTCGACGAGACGCCGAACGATCGTCAGTCCGATTCCCAGACCGCCCTGCGTACGGTCGAGCGAACGATCCGCCTGGGTGAACAGTTCAAAAATCGGTCCGAACATGTTTCCTGGAATTCCGATTCCCGAATCGCGCACCCGGAACACCACCTCGGCGCCGTCCTCTTCCACGCCGAGGACTATGCGTCCCTTCGGTTCAGTAAACTTGGCGGCGTTGTTCAACAGGTTCGCCAGAATCTGCGCGACGCGGGCGTAATCGCCGTGCACGGCCAATGGCGCTGACGGCACCGTAACCGTCAGTTCGTGCTCCCGCGCTTTAATGAGCGGCCGGCTCATTTCAACCGCCACGCCCACCACTTTCGCGACGTCAACCGGCGCCAGTTTCAGCAGTATCCTGCCCTGGGTGATGCGCGCCACGTCGAGCAAATCGTCGACCAGGCGCACCAGTTGCTGGGTCTGACGTTCGAGCACGTCTACAGCCCAATCCAGTTTGGCCTGGCCGCGGTCCGGCATGCACAGAAGGTGCACCGCATTGCGGATGGGCGCGAGCGGATTGCGAAGTTCGTGCGCCAGCATCGCCAGAAATTCGTTTTTGCGCCGGTCGTCTTCCTGGATCTTCGCGTACAACAGGCAGTTGTCGAGCGAAACGGCGGCGCGTGTCGCCAGATCCCCGGCCAGCGCAAGCGCATCGGGCGCGAACCGGCGGCCGGATAATCCCGTGCCGAGCATGAGCACCCCCAGTTTTCGCCCTCGCGCGACGAGCGGCAGCACGGCAAGAGAGGCCAGCTCGAATCCGAGTTCGAGGTTTTTGGGGGCGGGCGCGCCGGCGGACGTGGCCACCAGGGTCGCAGGCCCCGGCATCACGTCAGTCACGACCACCGTGCGTCCTGACGCCATTGCCTGCCGCATCGCCGCGTTTATTTCGCTGTTGTGCAACCCCGCCACCAACTCGCTGTGACGATCCGCATCGCCCCCGGAACTCCGCCAGGCAACCGCCATCAGGCCCGGATTACCCTGCTCGCCGGTGAGCATCAGCACGCAAAGATCGCCCAGAACGGGCACCACGAATTGCGCCAGCGCGCTCACCGTTGCAGTCACATCGAGCGAGCCGCTCAAAACGCCGCCGGCGTCGGCGAGAAACGTCGAGCGGCGGATCGACTCTTCCGCCGCGGCACGGGCGGCCTGTTCGCGCGCGAGCGCGATCCGCTGCTCCGCCTGGCGCTCCGCCTGGCGGGTCATCAGGTGAAGCTGGACGAAAACCTTGACCTTGGTGCGCAGAATGTCGGGCGTCACGGGCGTCAATATGTAGTCGACCGCGCCCAGCGAATAGCCTTTGGCCGTGTGCATTTCCTCGACGTACGCCGTCAGAAAAATGATCGGCGTATGCGCGGACTTCTGGCGCATGCGGATGTAGGTCGCGGTTTCGAGCCCGTCCATGCCGGGCATGTTCACGTCGAGCAGGATTACCGCGACGTCATTCTCGAGCAGGTACTTCAGCGCCTCGTCGCCCGAGCGGACCGTGATGACTTGATGACCCAGCTCGTCGAGCATCGTCCGCGAGACGAGCAGGTTTTCCGGGCGGTCGTCGACGACGAGGATTTTCGCCCGCTCGGCGTCCTCCTGCCCGCTCTGCGGCAATGGCTGTTCGGTTCGATCGGGCAATGAATTCGCCATTCAGTGGCGCCGCTAGCGTTGCAGCCACATCCGCAACACGGCAAGCAGCTGCTCCGTATCGACGGGCTTCGACAGATAGTCCCACGCGCCGGCTTCGAGACAGCGGTCGCGATCGCCCTTCATCGCTTTGGCCGTCACGGCGATGATCGGCAGGTCCTTGCAGGCCGCGATGCGCCGGATCTCGCGCGTCGTATCGAGGCCGTCCATCTCCGGCATCATGATGTCCATCAGCACCACGTCGACCGCGGTTTCGTTGCCCAGCATATTGATGGCGTCGCGTCCGTTGTCCGCCGATACGATCAGCATGTCGTGCTGTTCCAGCACCGAGCTCAGGGCGAAGATGTTGCGCACGTCATCGTCCACGATCAGCACCCGTTTGCCGGCGAGCAGCTTGTTCGATTCGTACATGTCGCCCAACATGCGCCGCTGGGCTGCCGGCAGCTTGCTCGTGTTGCAGTGCAGATACAGCGTACTCTGGTCGAGCAGGCGCTCGTACGAGTGCACCCAGTGCACGGCGGGATTTTTGGCCAGGCGCTGCCATGCGCCATCGCCGCGCGCCTGATGCTCTTCGCCGAAAACGAGGACAGGAACGGCACGGTCCGGCGACTGGACTTCATCGACCAGCGGCGCCGGATCGAGGCCCGGCATGCCGGGATTGAGCACGATGCAATCGGGACGCTGCTCGCGCACCATGCGCAGCGCAATCTCGCCGTCGGCCGCGCTGGCGATGCGCACGTCCTCGGCGCCATCGATAGTTTCCCTGATGGCCTGAAGCCGATCCGGGTCATGCTCGACCACGAGCACGTTGCGCGCGGGCACGCTGGCATAGTTTTTCAGATGCTCCAGCAGGTCGTCCAGCACATCCTTGCTCTGGATCGGCTTGCCGATAAAGCGCAGCGCGCCTGAGCTCAGGGCGCGCTCGCGGGCCTCATCGGTCGAGATCACGCAGATCGGAATATGGCGGGCGCCGATGTCGCTCTTCAGGCGCCCGAGCACGCGCCAGCCTTCGATGTCGGGAAGAACGATATCCAGCGTGATGGCGGTTGGCTTGTATTCGCGGGTGAGCGCGAGCGCGGAGGCGCCGAGCGAAGTGACCAGCCCTTTGAAACCTTTTTCCCGCGCCGTATCGAGCAGGAAACGGGAGAATGCCAGGTCGTTTTCCACTATCAGCAGGACGCGGTCGCCGGCGACGATGGAATCCCGGTCGTCGCCGGCTTCGTTCACCATGACCGGCGGATCGGGTTGCGGCAAGGACAGCGCCGGAACTTCGCTGTCTGCTGCAATGCCGAGCATTGCCGCAGCGGCACGCTCGCTCGTGACGTTCCCGGTTTCGATTGCAGGACCCGCGACGGCGTTTTTATCCGCGACCAGGGCCTTGCGCGAAGCCCGGGCCGCCGCGAATACCCGCGGCAGATACAACGTGAACGTACTGCCCCGGCCCGGGTTGCTCGAAAGCCGGATCTCGCCCTGCAGCAAGCGCGCCAGCTCGCGGCTGATTGCAAGACCCAGGCCCGTGCCGCCGTACTTGCGGCTGGTGCTGCCGTCCGCCTGCTGAAACGCCTCGAAAATAATGTGCTGCTTGTCGCTGGAAATGCCGATGCCGGTATCGGCGACGGAAAGGGCGAGCACGTCTCCCGAACGGTCGAGCTCGTTGTTCCTGGTGGTCCACCCGCCGCTGACCGGCTCGATCGTGAGCGTAACCTGTCCCGAGTGGGTGAATTTGAACGCATTGGAAAGCAGGTTCTTGATGATCTGTTGCAACCGCTTGGCATCGGTGAAAACCGATTTCGGCAGGCGCGTATCCATGCGGATGAGAAAGTCGAGCCCCTTGGCTTCGGCGACGTGCCGGAAATTGCGCTCCACGTAACGTTCGAGCTCGTCGAGCAGCAGCTCCCCGATGTCGACAACCACCGTTCCCGATTCGATCTTCGACAAGTCGAGAATGTCGTTGATGAGCATCAGCAGATCGTTGCCCGACGAATGGATGGTCTTCGCAAACTCGACCTGTTTCGGCGTCAGGTTGCCGGCGGAGTTCGCGCAAAGCTGATCGGACAGGATGAGCAGGCTGTTGAGCGGAGTGCGCAGTTCGTGCGACATGTTGGCGAGGAACTCGGACTTGTATTTGCTGGTGAGCGCGAGTTGCTGCGCCTTGTCCTCGAGCGCCTGCCGCGCCTGCTCGACCTCGGAATTCTTGCGCTCGACCTCCTGGTTCTGGTGCACCAGCAGTTGCGCTTTTTCCTGCAATTCCTGGTTCGTCTGCTGCAGCTCTTCCTGCCGGCTGCCCAGCTCATGGGCGAGCGATTGCGACTGTTTGAGCAGGTCTTCCGTGCGCATGTTCGCTTCGATGGTATTGATCACGATGCCCACACTTTCCATCAGCTGCTCGAGGAACGCCTGGTGGGTCTGGTTGAAGCCCTCGAATGAAGCCAGCTCGATGACACCTTTCAGCTGTCCCTCGAACACGACGGGAAGGACCAGCACGTTGCGCGGCGAGGCGCCGCCCAACCCAGAGCCGATGCGAATGTAATCGGGCGGCACATTGTCGAGCAGTATTTTCTGCTTGGTGAGCGCGCACTGGCCGAGCAGCCCTTCGCCCAGATCGAGGTGCTTGCCGTGCTCGCTTACACCGCGAGACGCGTAGCTTGCCAGCAGGCTCAGTTGCGGCGTATCGTTGCGCGAGTCCAGCACGTAGAAAACGGCATGCTGCGCCGCGACCACGGGCGCCAGCTCGGACAGGATCAGGGCGCCGACCTGATTGAGCTCCTTCTGGCCCTGCAGCATGCGGCTGAACTTCGCCAGGTTCGTTTTCAGCCAGTCCTGTTCCGTGTTCTTGTGCGTCGTGTCCTCGAGATTGCGGATCATCTCGTTAATCGTGTCTTTCAGCACCGCGACTTCACCCTGCGCCTGCACCGTGATCGAACGCGTCAGATCGCCTTCGGTCACGGCGGTGGCCACTTCGGCGATCGCGCGCACCTGCGTCGTCAGGTTCTCGGCCAGCTGATTCACGTTTTCCGTGAGACCTTTCCACGTGCCTGATGCGCCCGGCACCTTGGCCTGACCGCCGAGTTTTCCCTCGACGCCGACTTCACGCGCCACGCCGGTCACCTGATCGGCGAACGTCGCGAGGGTGTCGATCATGCCGTTGATGGTGTCGGCGAGCGCCGCGATTTCGCCTTTCGCCTCTACCGTGAGCTTTTGCTGGAGATCGCCATCCGCCACCGCGGTCACGACCTTGGCGATCCCGCGCACTTGGCTCGTGAGGTTACCCGCCATGAAGTTGACGCTGTCGGTCAGATCCTTCCAGGTGCCCGACACGCCTTGCACCTGCGCCTGGCCGCCGAGCTTGCCTTCGGTTCCGACTTCGCGCGCGACCCGTGTTACTTCCGCCGCGAACGAGCTCAATTGATCCACCATGGTGTTGATCGTGTTCTTCAATGCCAGAATCTCGCCCCTGACGTCCACCGTGATCTTTTTCGAGAGGTCGCCCTTCGCCACCGCCGTCGTTACGTCGGCGATATTGCGCACCTGCGCCGTGAGGTTGCTCGCCATCGAGTTCACGCTGTCGGTGAGGTCTTTCCACGTGCCGGCGACACCCTGCACGTCCGCCTGGCCGCCCAGCCGCCCGTCGGTGCCCACCTCGCGTGCAACGCGGGTCACCTCCGCGGCAAACGAGCGCAGTTGATCCACCAGCGTGTTGATGGTGTCTTTGAGCTCGAGAATCTCGCCTTTGACGTCGACCGTGATCTTTTTCGAAAGGTCGCCCTTGGCCACCGCGGTCGTCACGTCCGCGATGTTTCTGACCTGAGCGGTCAGGTTGCTCGCCATCGAGTTCACGCTGTCGGTCAGGTCTTTCCACGTCCCGGCGACGCCCTGCACGTCGGCCTGGCCGCCGAGCCGGCCATCGGTCCCGACTTCGCGCGCAACACGGGTCACTTCCGCCGCGAAGGAACTCAATTGGTCCACCATCGTGTTAATGGTGTTTTTCAGCTCGAGAATTTCGCCTTTCACATCCACCGTGATCTTCTTCGAAAGGTCGCCCTTCGCCACCGCCGTCGTCACGTCGGCGATGTTGCGCACCTGGGACGTGAGGTTACTCGCCAAGAAGTTCACGCTGTCGGTCAGGTCTTTCCACGTCCCGGCAACGCCCTGCACATCGGCCTGGCCGCCGAGCCGGCCTTCGGTGCCGACCTCGCGCGCGACCCGCGTCACCTCCGCCGCGAAGGACCGCAACTGGTCCACCATCGTATTGATGGTATTTTTCAATTCGAGAATTTCGCCTTTTACGTCGACCGTGATTTTCTTCGCGAGGTCTCCTTTGGCCACTGCGGTGGTCACGTCCGCGATGTTGCGAACCTGGGATGTCAGGTTGCTCGCCATGAAGTTCACGCTGTCGGTCAGGTCTTTCCACGTTCCCGCAACGCCTTTCACATCGGCCTGCCCGCCCAGCCGCCCCTCAGTGCCGACCTCGCGCGCCACCCGCGTCACCTCCGCGGCGAAGGAGCTCAACTGGTCCACCATCGTGTTGACGGTGTTTTTCACCTCCAGGATTTCACCTTTGACGTCGACCGTGATCTTGCGCGACAGGTCGCCGCGCGCCACCGCCGTCGTCACGTCCGCGATGTTGCGCACCTGGGACGTCAGGTTGCTCGCCATGAAATTCACGCTGTCGGTCAAATCTTTCCAGGTGCCGGATACGCCTTCCACCCGCGCCTGCCCGCCCAGCATGCCCTCGGTTCCCACCTCCCGCGCCACCCGCGTGACCTCGGAGCCGAACGACCGCAGCTGATCCACCATCGTATTGATGGTGTTTTTGAGTTCCAGAAACTCGCCCTTCACATCGACCGTGATTTTTTTCGAAAGATCGCCTTTCGCCACGGCAGTGGTCACGTCGGCAATGTTCCGCACCTGCGCGGTAAGGTTGAATGCCATCGAGTTGACGCTGTCGGTGAGGTCTTTCCAGGTTCCCGCCACGCCTTTTACTTTCGCCTGCCCGCCGAGCTTGCCCTCGGTTCCGACCTCGCGCGCAACGCGCGTCACTTCCGATGCGAACGAACCGAGCTGGTCGACCATCTTGTTGATGGTTTTCGCCGTGCGCAAAAACTCGCCTTCCAGCGGCCGGTCGTCGACTTCGAGCGCCATGGTCTGCGCCAGATCGCCTTGCGCGACCGCGCCGATCACGCGCGCCGCTTCGCTGGTGGGATGGACCAGGTCGTCGATCAATTCGTTGACGCGGTCGATGGTGACTTTCCAGAATCCCCGCACGTCGCCCAGCGAAGCCCGCTGCCTGAGCTTGCCTGCCTTGCCGACCGTCTTGCTCAATCGCACCAGTTCTTCGGCCGTGCGTTCATTCAGTTCGACCACGTCGTTGAACGTCTCTGCGACTTTGCCCGCCAAACCGGACCAATCTCCAGGCAGTCGCACCGAGCTGTCCCCGCGCTTGAGCGCGGTCAACGCACCCAGCAATGCCGACATCTGCATTTCGGGTAATTTCGAACGCTCGAGTATTTCCATGGTGGCGGCTCCGAAAGTTTTCGCCGATTACGGCTTGCGCCCAGTTCGTGAATGCTCACGCCTCCGCAGGCGCGCCAGACGCCGGCAGGGTGAGCTACGGAATATTGCGGCATTGGAAATTGCCGAACAAGCGCGCAGGGTTGCGCAGCTTGCAGGGCGTTTACAGAAAGTGACGGAATTTCAGGACGTTATGCGCGCTGTAGGCCGAGTCCTACGGCTAAATCAGACGCGTCCTACACCCGCAGCGGCGCAATGCGCCTGGAGCGATCAACGTCAGCCGTTTCTTACGACTGAATAAGAGCGAATCGACTTCAACTCACGCGACGGTTCGCCATAATTGGAACACGTTGAAGGGCGCCGCGCGAACAACGCGGCAAAAAACGAAGGAGCGAATCATGTTAACCATGGATGTCACGAAATTATCCCATGCGCAACTGGCGGACGCGATCTCGCAGCGGTGCTCCCAATTTGGCAGCGTCAGGGCAATCACCATTCTGCAGCCGCCGGAGAATCCGCAACTTGCATTTGCGCTGGTGGGTATGAGATCTGTCACTGAAATCGATCGCGTGGTGGAAAATCTCGGCGCAGCAAAAGTAGATTCTTTGGCGGTCATCAAAATCGAGCAGGAACAGGAACACGCACGTATAAACTGATTTCATCAACTCATATCTTTCACCAACTATCGGAGATTGCGACTATGCGAAGCGCGAACATCGCCAGGCAAGAACGCGATGATGTCCGGGAATGGGACAGCAGCGGGCCGCCCGGTTTCGACAAAGACCATTGGCCTTCGATGGCCGATGAACGGTGGGCGAAAACCCTCCACACCTATTACGACACTCCGCCCTATTGGAGGTGACAGTGAGACGGGGCGGCGTATTTTAGCCGCCCCGTCGGGTGGGCTAATAGCCGTTCACACCCGCCTTGATTCCCACCTGTTTAAACATGGAAGCAGTGACCGCCTGCCGTGTCGCAGCAAAATCCTGCCACGGATCCTGCCGCAATCGGCTCAGCCGATCCGGTATCGTGTTGACATTGAAGTAGTCAAAGCGCAGATCCTGGGCGAGCTCGCCCCACGCGATCGGGGTGGAGACCGGCGCGTTTCTGCGTGCCCGGATGCCGTAAGGCGCGATTGCCGTGGCGCCCTGCGAATTGCGCAGATAGTCGACAAAAATCGCGAACCCCAGGGGTGCAGCTCGACCACACCCCACTGCACCAGGCCGACGAGGGCCTGCAATGAACTCGCTGCCAAATATGTCGCGGTTTTTCCGTTCTCCGGCACTTCGACACGCGTCACGGATGGATGGACACTCGAAGCGGCGTGCTTCTGATAAAAGCACTCCGTGTTCCAGCCGTCGGGGCATCGCAGCAGACTCAGGGGGCGGTCTTTTACATGCGGTATTACCCATTCTGCGATCGCTTCATAGTAACGTGTAAGAGCGAGCTTGGTGAGTTTCGCCTCAGGAAAAAGCACTTTGTCCGGGTGGCTTAATTTAACTCCGGCCACGGTATTGGACTGCGCTGGGGTTGGCTTGGCCGGTTGCGCAACTTCGGTTGCGGCCGGCGCTGTCCGGGACAGTTCTGCTTCCGGCACGACGGCAGGCTTTTCGCGTACGACGTCACTCGCCTTTTTGTCTTCCCGCAGCCCGACAAACGAGGGATGGCGCAGGGCGCCCCCGCTGCTCCATTCCGTGAACCTGACCTCGGCGACCAGCTTGGGTTCGACCCAGTGCACGCCTTTTGCGTCGAATCCGCGCGGCGGGTTGACAAAAGGCGGGACTGGCCGCGCGAGGCGTTCGAGCTTGCGCCGGATATTCAACAGAGTCGCGTCGTCAAAGCCGGTGCCCACCTTGCCCGAATACTGCAGTTTCCCCGCCTGATACACCCCCAGCAGCAACGCGCCGAATCCTGCCCGGCTGCGCTGCGGATCGGTGTAACCCCCGATGACCATTTCCTGCCGTAGCGAGCATTTCACTTTGACCCAATCGCGAGTGCGCAGGCCGGCGCCGTAGGGCGAATCCGCCCGTTTCGACACGACGCCTTCCATGCCGCCGCGACATGCCTGCCTGAAAACTTCAGTGCCGGACCCGCGCACGTCGGGACTTTACCGTATCGCGGTGCCAGAACGCTCAAGCAGATTGCGGAGCAGCCGTTTGCGCTCGACCAGCGCAACCTTGCTCAGATCGTATCCATCAAGATGGAGGAGATCGAATGCGAAATACGCGAGATTCGCTTTGCTGCCTGCCGCGAGCGCATTCTGCAGCGTCTGAAAATTCGAATGCCCTTCGGCGTCGATGGCACACACCTCGCCATCGATCCACGCGCTGTTTGCTTTGAGGCGTTTGACCTCCTGCGCAAGCGAGATAAACTTATCCGTCCAGTCCTTGCCGTTCCGCGAGTAAATGCGCGCCTCGCCGTTTTTCAGCCGCCCCAGCATCCGGTATCCGTCGTACTTGACTTCGTGGATCCAGTCTTCGCCCGGCGGCGGGGCTTCCACGAGTGTCGCCAGCGCCGCAGACAACTTGGCGGGCAACACAGCGCGCTTGGCGCCCGGCGTTCC
>JACPTJ010000445.1 GCA_016192835.1 Betaproteobacteria bacterium | reverse complement strand
TGCTCGAGCGCCTGGCCGAAGGCGATCTGCTCGCGCGCCCGCTGCCGCAGCAGATCGAATTCGCGCGGCTCAACCTCACCTATGCCGCGCTCTCCAAGCGCAAGCTGATCCAGCTCGTCGCGGAAAATCACGTCACCGGCTGGGACGATCCGCGCCTGCCGACGCTCGCCGGCGCGCGCCGCCGCGGCTACTCGCCCGAGGGCTTCCGTCGCTTCGCCGAGCGCATCGGCGTGGCCAAAGCCGATTCCTGGATCGACATGAGCGTGCTCGAAGACTGCATGCGCGAGGATCTGAACGAGCGCGCCGAGCGGCGCATCGCAGTGCTGGACCCCGTCAGGCTCGTGATCGACAACTATCCGGATGGCAGGGAAGAAGAATGTCTTGCGCCCAATCATCCCCAGCGGCCGGATCTCGGCAAGCGCGCGGTCCCGTTTGCCAAAGCGCTGTGGGTCGAGCGCGAGGATTTCATGGAAACCCCGCCGCAAGGCTATTTCCGGCTTTTCCCGGGCAATCGCGTGCGGCTGCGCTACGGCTACGTCGTGAAATGCACCGGCTGCGAGAAGGATGCGAAGGGCAACGTCACCGCGGTGCACTGCGAATACGATCCTGAAACGAAATCAGGAACACCGGGCGCTGACAAAGTCAAAGTCAAAGGCAACATCCACTGGGTGTCGGCGCAGCACGCCTGCGCGAGCGAAGTGCGGCTCTACGACCGCTTGTTCAAGTCTCCCCACCCCGGCGCCGGTGACCGCGATTTTCTGCAGGACCTCAACCCGGAATCGAAGCAGGTCATCACCGCCCGGCTCGAACCCGCTCTGGCCAACGCCAGACCGGAAGAGCGCTTTCAGTTCGAGCGGCACGGCTACTTTGTCGTCGACCGCGTGGATTCGAAACCCGGTGCGCCGGTTTTCAATCGCGCCGTCACGCTGCGCGATTCGTGGGGAAAGCAGAGCGGCTGACGCGCTTACGCCCCAAGCGCGGCGGCGCTTGCCCCGTTGCCGGCGATCCGGCCGAACACCGTACCCGAAACCAGCCCGGTGCCCGCCGGGTAGTTGAAGTAGAAAATACCGCCCACCATCTCCCCAGCGGCATACAGTCCGGGAATCGGTTTGTAGCCGAGGTCGAGGACCTGCCCGGTTTCATGGTCAATGCGCACCCCTCCGAAAGTGAAGGTAATGCCGCAGGTCACGCCGTACGCCTCGAAGGGAGGCGTGTCGAGCGGGTTTGCCCAGTTCGACTTCGGGATGTCTATGCCCACCGTGCCACGCCCATCCCGGACGGCGTGGTTAAACGGCACGTCTGTGCGCACGGCCGCGTTGTACTCGCGCACCGTCCTGAGAAATGCCTGGGGATCCACGCCCTCCAGCTTCCCGGCGAGCTCTTCGAGCGTATTGGCGATGAACCGGGTCACATTCCGCCCGCTGTACTCGGACTTGAGGAGCGGCTTTACCTTGGCGTCGAACACCTGGTAGGCGTACTGTCCGGACTGCCTCAGCACTTCGGCGCCGTATTTCGCGTAGGTGTAGTTGTAGAAATCGGCGCCCTCGTCCACGAACCGCTTGCCCTCGGCATTGATCATGATCGACAGCGGATAGCTGTGGCGGTATGGCTCGTGAGAGCGTTCGACCACGCCGAACTCCGGCGCGTGTTGTTCCCAGGACACCGCATGGCGTCCCGACCAGTTGCCATAGGGGCAGGCGCCGATCTCGAGCGCCATCTTCAAGCCCTCGCCCAGGTTGTGCCGCGTGCCGCGGACCTTCGCGAGCTCCCAGCCCGGCCCCAGGTAACGCGTGCGCCATTCCGGATTGGCCTCGAATCCGCCGCAGGCCAGTACCACCGCGCGGGCGTGGAACTCGACTGGCTTGCCCTCGCGCTTGGCGCGGACCCCAAGTACGCGCTCTCCGTCGTAGATCAGCGAAATCGCGCGCGTCTCGTAGAAGATCTCGATGCCTTTCTTCACTGCAGTCCGCGTCAGGTCCTCGACCAGCCCGGCGCCGCCGCCGTTGACCGTGAGCGGAAAACGCCCGAAGAATTTGCGCTTGCCATTGACGATGGCCGATTGCGCGCCGTAGTTCGGCACGAAGCGCGCGCCCTGGCTGCGCAGCCACACCATGCCCGCGTGGCTTTGCGTGATCAGGGTTTCACTGAGGTTGGGGTCGGTGCGATAGCTCGTGACCCGGTACAGATCTTCGTAAAACTCGTCGATCGAATTGCTGTCCCAATCGGTGTTTTTCGCCTCGTCCTCCGGGATATCGGTGATCTGCTGGAGATCCTCGACCTTGTCGTACGCGAAGCGCATGACGCCGCCGGCGAAGCGGCTGTTGCCGCCGGATTCATCAACCGTTGCGGCCTCCAGCATCGCCACGCGGGCGCCCTTGTCTCTTGCTGCGAGCGCGGCGCACAGCGCTGCGTTGCCTTTGCCAACTACGACGACATCGAATTGCTGCACGGAAAAAGTCCTTATTCGACTCATCATGCCAGCGCAGGCTGGCGCGACGGCTCCAGCAGCGTCGTAAACTCGCGCACCGAATCCAGGTCTTCGAACGCATCGATGGCGCGTAATGCCGCCGCCACCGCATCCGGCGCAAGCACGCGCTGCGCACAGTTCTCGAATTTCGCTTTCATCTGCGCCGGCGCGACGGGAGTAGCCGCGGTCCTGCCGAGCGGCTGGTCGACGCTGGCGCAAAATACCGTGCCGTCGGTCAGCGTGACGCGTACCTCAGCGTCAAAGGGATTGTCTGAGCGCGCATATTGTTTCGCGGAGGCGGCCGCATGAACGCGCGGCAACAGGACGCGCACTGCCGGGTCGTGACAGGCATCGCCTTCGAAATGTTCGAGCACCACCTTGCCGTGCAGCAGCGCGCGGGCAACGCAGTACTGCACGCTGAATTTGGCCTCGAGCGCGTTGCGCGGATCGGGACGGTCGGTGTGCGCCAGCCCGCGCGCCGGCGTCCACGAATCGACGCGCGCCACCGCCAGCGCATCGAACGCGCCGTGCTCGCGCACCAGGTTCAGCGCCGCCTCGACGGCAGCGTGCGTGCTGTAGCAGCACGGGTACGGTTTGTAACTCGCGCCGGGCTCAACGATGTCGAGCGGCGCGCCCCAGCCCTCAAGTATGCCGGACGCGTCAAAGTTGCCGGCCCCGTTGAAAACGTTGAAAAAGCCCTGTTTATGCTCGAACGCGTCGGGATTTGCCGTGAAACCCTTGCGCGCCAGCAGCGCCGCCATCAGTCCGCCGCGCGCGCACTGCCCGACGTGCAACGGCTTGGTCATCGTCCCGAAGTTGGCCTTCGTGCCCGCCGCGAGCGAGGTGCTCAGCGCGAGCGCCGTTTCAGTTTCGGCCACCGACAGCTTGAGCAGCCGCGCGCAGGCCGCGGCGACCGCGAACACGCCGAGCGTCGAGGTCGGATGCCATCCCTTCTCGGTGTGGTAGTAGTTGACGGCGGACCCGATGCGGGCGCCGGTCTCGAATCCCGCGGCGTGCGCGAGCAGCACCTCGCGCCC
>JACPTJ010000444.1 GCA_016192835.1 Betaproteobacteria bacterium | reverse complement strand
TGCGGGGCATTTTGCGCTGGCTGCGCTCGAGCGGCGCGGCACGCTGCGGGCCCTCATCACGCAGAACATCGACGGCTTGCATCTCAGGGCGGGTAATTCGCCCGAACGCGTAATCGAAGTGCACGGCAACCTGCATCAGGCGGTGTGCCTCGCGTGCAGCTGGAAGGGGCCGATGCAGGCGGTGCTGGACCGCGTGCGCGCGGGCGACGAGGACCCGGGTTGCGAGACTTGCGGCGGAATACTCAAGAGCGACACGATCTCGTTCGGCCAGGCGCTGGTGCCCGGAGTGATCGAGCGTGCCATGCAGGCCGCGCAGGAAGCTGACCTCCTGCTTGCCGTTGGCACGAGCCTGCGCGTCTATCCGGTGGCCAACGCGGTGCCGCTTGCCCAGGCCGCCGGCGCGCGCATCGTGATCATGAATGCCGAACCGACGCAGTTTGACGATATCGCGGATGCGGTGCTGAACGGTTTGATCAGCGCGGAATTGCCGCAAGTGTGCGGGGCGGCAGACTCGTGAGGCATTGATTTCAGCGGGAGGAAGCCTGATCATGGTCACTTCTGCGCCCAAATGGAGGAGATACCCATGACGCAATGGATGCGCGCGTTCCCGGTGCTGGCAGCGTTGGTGCTGTATCCCGCAGTCGCGCTGGGCCAGGGCACTGCTGCCCCGGGACTTTTGCCGAACAAGACGATGCAGATCATCGTTCCGAATGCGCCGGGCGGAGGGCCGGACTTCATCGCGCGCCTGATCGCACCCAAACTGCGCGAGGTGTTCGGTCAGAACGTGGTCGTCGATAACCGTCCGAGCAATAACGGCATCGTCGCCACGGAGTTCCTGGCGCGCGCGGTGGCCGACGGTTCAATCATCGGATTCGGCAATGCCGGCACTCATGCGATCAATGCCACCCTGTACAAAAAGCTTTCCTACGACCCCGTGCGGGATTTCGCCGCAATCAGCGAAATCGCATCGGCCAGCATGGTGCTGGTCACCAACCCGAAGCTTGCGGCCAATTCCGTCAGGGAACTGATTGCCGAAGCCAAACAGGCGCCCGGCAGGCTCATCATCGCGGTCGCCGGTGCGACTGGTGAAGTTGCTGGCAATGCGCTGAAGCTGCAGGCGGGGATCGAAATGAACAACGTAAACTATAAAGGGGGCGTGCCCGCCGTGATCGCCATTATTTCCGGTGATGCGCACATGACGCTGACCAACTATACGGCGGTCGCCAAGCAGGTCGAGGCCGGCAGATTGAAACTGCTGGCCGTCACCGGCGCCCGGCGCGCGCTCCAGCTGCCCAACGTGCCGACGTTCGCCGAGAATGGCCTCGATGGCTACGACCATTCATTATGGTACGGGCTTTTTGCGCCTGCCAAAACGCCACCCGCGGTGGTGCAGGCGTATTACCGGGAAGTCGCGCGCATCATCAGCCTGCCGGAGGTCAGGGAGCGTCTCGTCGCGACCGGACATGAGGTCATTGGCAGCACACCGGAGCAGTTCACCGACAAAGTCAAGCGCGAAGTCGAAAAGTTCCGCAAGATCATTCTCGAATCCGGCATGCAGCAGGATTGATCGTTCCACGGATTAATATTTGGAAGGCAGGCGCTTGATAATCGTTATTTTCTTGTCTTCGACCTTGATGTAGCCACCGGTGGTGAGGTCGCGCAGAATCCGATTGATCACCTCGCGCGAGGTTCCCACTTTGTTGGCCATTTCCTGCTGCGTCAGCTTCTCGGGAATGACATGGTTTCCCCCTTGCTCGACCGCGAGATCGAGCAGCATTCTCGCCACCCTGCCGTAGACGTCCAGCAAGGCAAGGCTCTTGACATTTTCATTGAGCCCGCGCGTCATTTGAATCAGGTTGGTGATCACCTGTAGCGCCAGTTCCGGTTCTTCGATCAGGGCGGCCCTGAAGTCAGCCATCGAGATGACCGCGAACTGAGAGGGTTCGATCGTCACTACCGACGCAGACCTGGGCCCTTCATCGAGCGCCATCTCGCCGAAGTATTCCCCGGGACCTTTGACGTCGAGCACAAGTTCTTTGCCGTTTTCATCATTGAGGTACACCCTGACTTTGCCGGAAAGAATCACGTAAAGCGACCGCGTAAACTCGCCCTCGATAATAACCGTCACGTTTTTCGGGACGGATTGCAGAACCGCTTTCGCGGCAAGGGCGCGCAGTTTCTCTTCCCGCAAGCCCCGGAATGGGGGGATGTCTTTCAGGTCGACAGGCATGGAAACCTCAACCTCTCAGAATTGGATCATCGAGTTGATTATACATTTCAGGCCCGCCCCGCAAGAAGGCGCCTGCGCCATTGTGCGCGTCTCGAATCCGTTATGCCGCTTTGACCAGAACGTTCTGCTCGCTCTGCAGGATCTTCATGACCGCCGGGCGCTTGAGCATGCGGTCCTTCCATGCCGTATAGGCGGCAAGTTCCTGCATCGGAAACTCGCTGCGTGCCCCCCAGCCGTAGAACACGAGCCCGTAGCAATCAACGACCGTATACTGCTTGCCCATCATCCAGTCTTTGCCTTCGAGCAGGGAATTGATTTCCTGGAGGTTGGCCCAGAAGGATTTGTGCCCCATGTCCTTCACCGTGGCTTGCGCGGCTTCGCCTTCGGCAAAGCGCTCGGGCCGCATGTAGCGCTGGTACGACGGATGCACGATATTGGAGAACCACGCCATGGCCCCGATGCAGTGCGCTTCTCCCACCAGGTCCGCCGGCAGCAGATTCGCCTGCGGGAACTGCCTCGCGAGATAAGTGAGGATCGCCGTGTTCTCGGTGATGATCCGGCCGTCGACGCTGAGCGCCGGTACTTTCCCGCGTGGATTGATCTTGAGATACGCTGCCGTTTTCTGCTCGCCCTTCGCGAGCAGCGTGGGTTTCTCCACGTAGGGGGCACCGGTTTCTTCGATGCCGATATGCGAGGCCATGGAACAGGCGCCGGGACTGAAAAAAAGCGTAAGCATCGTGAACTCCTGACTGGATGGATTGATGGGGGCGGCGTGGCGGCAAGACCGTCGGTCTTCGCCTGGCCGCAGTGATTATAAACCGTGACGCCAGGTCATTGGCTTTATGTTTTGGAGCCCCTTGACGCCGGCGCGGGCAAGGCAGAAGCTTCAGTATGCCCAACATTACCATGCTCGACATCGAAGAACTGCGGCAGACGAAGCTCAGGCCTTACATCGAGAAGTGCCTGGAGAACCGCGCTCCCGACCCGGGCTTCCACGCGATGATGGGCCACAACATCGATCTGTGCGAAGCGATGTTCGTCGCGTGGGACACCGTCTTCAACACCGGCCGGATCGACCACAAGCTCAAGGAAGTCATCCGGGTGCAGCTCTCCCGGATGGCAACCTGCAGCTACTGAGGCAACGTCCGGTCCGCTTCGGCGAAGCGGCAGGGGCTTACGGAAGAGAGAATCGACGACGGCATCGCAAATTATCAAACAAGTCCCCGGTGGACCGCCGCGGAAAAGGCCGCACTGCGCTACAGCGAGCTGATGGCTACCGATCCCGCGGCGATCGGGCAGCAGTTCTATGCCGAGCTGCGCCGGTATTATTCCGGGGAGGAGATCGTCGAGCTGGGAAGTTTCATCGGTTTCAACCTCGGCTTTCACACTTTTTTCGGCACTTTGAAGTTCTACCCGATGTTTGCGCCGGATGGCCGCCTGGTGAACCAGCAGGAATCGGCGCGTATCTACGGCGATGCGCCGGCATCGCTCGTCGGCGCCGGGAGACGTTGACCGTGCCGTGCATCGAACCGCTCGCGCCCGGGGAAATTCGCGATCCCGAACTCCAAGCGCTCATCGAACGCTGTGAGCGGCTCGGCGTGCCCGACTCGCTCTTCCCCCGAATTCTCGCGCGCATGCCCGATTTCGCCAAGGCGCTGTTGCGCGCGATGCTGATTTCCCACACCGAAGGCAACGTCGGCCACAAGCTGAAGGAGATCGTTCGCGTCCAGCTCGCCCGCCGGGCCGGCGACCCGTACTTTACCCGGCTGCGCTCGGCCAAGGCGATAGCTGACGGTCTCGACGAAGCGGCGATCGCGGCAGGCTGCGACGACTACGAGCGCAGCCCGCGTTTCAGCGAGGCGGAGAAGTGGGCGCTGCGCTACGCGGACCAGATGTACCTCAATCCCGCAAGCGTGGATGCCGCGTTCTATGCCGGAATGAAGCACCACTACAGCGAGGCCCAGATCATGGAGCTCGGCGCCTTCATTGCATTGCACTACGGGATGCAGGTTTTCATGCGCACGCTGGGCAATTAGCGGCGCGCAAAGTAGCGCATCTGCGGCTCCCAGCTGCGGTAATTGCCGGCGAACTCGTGGACGAACACGAGTGAGGTGCCTTTGCCGGTTACGAGCCCAGCCCCTTTACAGCCACGCCATCAATATGTACACTTAAATTGTACATATCTTAAGGTTTCTCTCATGTCCGAAGTCAATATTACCGAGCTGCGCCAGAACCTGCCCGACTATCTTGCCGAGGTCAGGAAAGGCAAGGAACTGAAAGTCACCGTCCGCGGGAAGGTCATTGCGCGCATCGTTCCCGAGAAGGGCGTGCAGAATGCCGCCCGGCAGCGCCTCGCGGCGCTGCGCACAAAATGCAAGGTAGGCGACGTCGTCAGTCCGACCGGTGAGCGTTGGACGGCGGACCGTGGTCGTTCTTGACACCAATGCGCTGATCTACGACGCGCTGCAGCCGAAGCGGCTCACGCCGCTTGCGTTGCGTGCGATCGAAGCCGCAAGCGAAAACGGCGAAATCGCGTGCAGCGACATCAGCCTGTGGGAAATAGCGATGCTCGTCGCGAAAAAGCGCCTCGATCCGGGTGCCGAGCTGACGCAGTTTCTGCACGACATGATTCAGGCGCGCGCGCTGCGCGTGTTGCCGATCACCCCCGAAATCGCGGCGCTTTCCCAATCCCGGCAGTTTTCACATGGCGATCCGGCAGACCGGATTATTTCAGCGACGGCGCTGTATCATCATGCGAGGCTGATCAGCGCCGATATAAAGCTCAGAAAGCTCACGGCGCTTGAGGTGGTGTGGTGAGCCGCGTCATTCCCCTCACTTCATTCAAGCGCTACGGTAATCCGACAACGTGATCGACGCCGCCGGGAGCCGGATTGCACTGTACGCCAGCGTAGGCGGGCGGCTTATACAGTATGACGCAGACGTCG
>JACPTJ010000443.1 GCA_016192835.1 Betaproteobacteria bacterium | reverse complement strand
GAAAAGCAGGATCGCGAGCGCAAGGCCCGCTTCAAGCAGCAACCAAAACATAACTGTTCTTGTGCCCGATTTTCAGTGTTATATACTGCGGCGCATCGTGTTTCGTGTTGCCGCAATGATACGCCGCTGTGCCGCGCTGATCGCGCTGGTTATGCTCGCCGCGTGCGAGACGCTCGCGCCAGGCAAACCCGCTATCGTGACGTCCCCTGCGCCTACGCCGGCGCCGGCGCCCGCACCGACACCCGCCCCCGTGGCACCCGCCCCGACTGTCGAAACAGTTCCGGCAAAGCCGCCAGCACCCGTCAGCGCGCTGCACGCAACCAGCTGGGACGCCATTTCCGGGTGGCGCGACGATAATCCGCAGCTTGCCTGGAGCGCGTTTCTCGCGAGTTGCAGCGCGCTCAAAAACCAACCGGCGTGGCAGTCCGTCTGCAGCGTCGCGGCCGCTTTCGACGAGCCCTCGCGCGACGTTCTTTACCGTTTTTTCGAGCTCAACTTCACGCCGTACCAGGTCGTCAATCCCGACGGTAATGACAGCGGCCTCGTCACCGGCTACTACGAACCGCTGTTGCACGGCAGCCGCACCCGCAGCGCGCGCTATCGCTACCCGGTGCATGGCGTGCCCGACGATCTGCTGGTGATCGACCTGGGTGAACTCTACCCCGAACTCAGGAACATGCGGCTGCGCGGCCGGCTCGAGGGCCGGCGCGTAGTGCCGTACTTCAACCGCGCTCAGATCGATGAGGGTTCGGCTGCGGTCGCGGATAAGGAAATCGTGTGGGTCGAAGATGCCGTCGAGTTGTTTTTCCTGCAGATCCAGGGCTCGGGCCGCGTCAAGCTCGACAGCGGCGAAACCATCAGGCTCGGCTACGCCGACCAGAACGGCTATCCCTACCGCTCGATCGGCAGGTTGCTGGTCGACCGCGGCGATCTGCCGCTCGAACGCGCGTCGATGCAGGGCATCAAGGCGTGGGCGAAGCAGAATCCCGCCAGGCTGCGGGATCTCCTCAATTACAACGCGAGCTATGTATTTTTCCGCGAGCTGTCCCCTGACCTGCCCGGCCCACTGGGCGCGCTCGGCGTGCCGCTTACTGCGCGCCGCAGCATCGCGGTCGATGCGCGCCACATCCCGCTCGGCGCGCCGGTGTTCCTCGCCACCACCATGCCGAACTCGCGCCAGCCGCTCAGCCGCCTGATGCTCGCACAAGACACGGGCGGCGCGATCCGCGGCGCGGTGCGCGCTGACTTCTTCTGGGGTTTCGGTGACGAAGCCGCAGCGCTCGCGGGCCGCATGCGCCAGAGCGGCAAAATGTGGGTGCTGTTGCCGAACGACTATCCGCTGCCGAACGGAAATTGACTTTCAACGGACCGCGCGTTCACTGTCGCCGTACCCGTACCTGACCTGCAGCAACACCCGGCTTTTCACCGGATGTCCCTGTTTTTGCGCCGGGGAAAATCGCATCGCGCGAAATACCGACAGCGCGGCCTCTTCGAAGTAACCCTCCGGCCGTGCTTCAACCACTGAGGCATCGTTGACAATGCCGAACTCGTCTATCAGCAACAGCAGCAGCAAATTCCCGTCAAGGCGTTGCGCCGCCGCGCGGTCCGGATAATTGAGTTTGATCGGCTCCAGCGGTTGCGGATAAACGTCGAGTTGCTTTGCCTGGTAGTAGGTCGGGTCGCGGCTTGACGGCAGCCCGATACCGGCAATGGGCGCAGGCGCCGGCTCGGTTGCGGCCTGTCTGGATACGCGTTTCGGTTCGGCTTTGGCTGCAGCCGGTGCGGGCCGGGTATCCTCGCGCACTGGCACGCCCGTCTTTTCTGCCGGGGTCAGCGTGGCCTCCCGCGGCTGCGGTTCGCTGTTCGCGGCCGGTTCGAGCCGCGCGTAGATCGGGTGAACTACCTGCGGCACGCCGCCGGTCGGATACACCGGTATCCCCAGCAGCAACGCCAGATGCAGCAATAACGACAGCGTGCACGCGACGAGCAGCCGTGACCTGTTCTGCTTCAGGGCGGAATCCACCGAACTCATGGTGGGATCAACGCATGAGGCTACGCGCGCGACGACGGAAACAAACGCGCTCGCACACGCGGCGAATCGCCGCGAGCGCTATTTGGTTTGCTTGGCGGCCGCCACCAGGCGTTGTTCGAGCTGGTCAACGGGAATTGCGCCTGGAACGCGCATGCCGTCGGCAAAAAACATGGTCGGGGTCCCGCTAATGCCCTTTTGCCGGCCGAAGGCGAGGATTTTATCGATCGGCGTGTCGCAGGTCCGGGCGGCGGTCGGCGCAATGCCTTTGAACATCCAGTCGTCCCACGCCTTGACACGGTCTTTCGAGCACCATACCGACTTCGATTTTTCGAGTGAGTCGGCCCCCAGCACCGGGTACAGGAACACGTAAACCGTCACGTCGTTGATCTTGGCGAGATCCTGCTCGAAACGCTTGCAGAAGCCGCAGTTGGGATCAGCGAAGTAGCCGAGCTTGCGAGTGCCTTTGCCCTTGACCTTCTTGAACGCGAGATCGAGCGGCAGCTGGTCGAACCGGATCGCTGTCAACCGGTTCATGCGCTCCTCGGTCAAATTCACTTTTTTGTCGGTGTCTATCAGGCTGGCATTGGTGAACAGATAAGCGGTTTTCTCGTCGGTATAGATCAGCTGTCCGTTCGCGTACACTTCGTAGATTCCGGCCAGCGGGGTCTTGAGCACGCTTTCTATCGAAATGTCAGGGTATTTTTTCTGCAGCGCGGCCTTGATCGTGGCTTCGCTGGCGACGGCGGCGCTGGCGGCACACGCCAGCGACAGGACGAGGATTACCGTTGCGACTTTTTGCATGAGCATGACTATCCTTAACGAATGGAAATTCCGGCCGGAAAGCCTATCCGACCGCGTGTTGCACCAAAAGGTTCTTCAGTTGCGGCTGGCGATTCATCAGCCGCAGGCCGCAATTGCGTAAGCTTGCCAGCCAGGTAATCTCGTTGTTGAACAATCTTTGCAGCGAGTCGGTGGCGAACTGCATTGCCACGATATCCTCACGCCGCGCGCGCTCGTAACGGCGCAGCAAACGATAGTCGCCGCAGTCGGTCTGGCTGCCACGCTCCATCAGCACCTGCGCGAGCTCGCGCGCGTCGCGAAAACCGAGATTGACGCCCTGCCCGGCAAGCGGGTGCACATTATGCGCGGCGTCCCCGACCAGGGCAAGGCGCGGCAGCACCAGCTGCCGCACGCGCTGCAGCCGCAGCGGGAACGCCGCCGCCGGCGTGATCAGCTGCAAGTCGCCAACCGCGCCGTGGCTCGCTGCCGCAACCTGCGCGACGAGTTCTTCGCTCGCGAGCTCGAGCAGCCGTGCCGCATCTTCGTCCCGGGTCGACCACACCATCGATACCCGCTCGCCCGGCAACGGCAGCAAAGCGAGCACGCCATCGTGCCGGAACCATTGGTACGCCGTGCCGCGATGCGGCCTGGTGATGGCGAAATTGGCAACCACCGCGGTCTGGTGATAACGACGCATTTCGACCGCGATCGCGGTTTGTGCGCGCACCCACGAATCGGCGCCGTCGGCGCCGACCACCAATCGCGGACATAACACGCGGCTGTCGCCCAGCTCCAGTTGCGCCGCTTGCGCCTCAAATGTCAATGCCCTGCATGCCGCCGGCGCCATCACCGCGACGTGCTGCGCACGCTTGAGCGCCTCCCACATCACGCGCTGCAGCTCGCGGTTCTCGAGGATGAACGCGAGTTCCGGCAAGCCGGCATCATAGGCGCTGAAATCGAGCTCGGAGCGGCCATCGTCGCCAAAAACGCACATTGCCTCGACCCGGCTCACGCGCG
>JACPTJ010000442.1 GCA_016192835.1 Betaproteobacteria bacterium | reverse complement strand
CTTGTCGCCGAGGGCAGCTTTGACGCTCCCGGCAAGAGCCGCAGTGCGTAACGTCATTTAGCGTGCAATCGTATTGGTGCGCTTGATCTTGTTCTGCAGCTGGATGATGCCGTAGAGCAGCGCTTCCGCGGTCGGAGGACAACCCGGCACGTAAATGTCGACAGGCACAATGCGATCGCAGCCCCGTACCACCGAATAGGAATAATGGTAGTAGCCGCCGCCATTGGCGCACGACCCCATCGAGATCACCCACCGCGGCTCCGCCATTTGATCGTAGACCTTGCGCAACGCCGGCGCCATCTTGTTGCACAGGGTGCCGGCCACGATCATGACATCGGACTGGCGCGGACTCGGCCGGAACACGATCCCGAAACGATCGAGGTCGTAGCGCGAGGCGCCTGCGTGCATCATCTCGATCGCGCAGCAGGCGAGCCCGAACGTCATGGGCCACATCGAGCCGGTACGGGTCCAGTTGATGACCGTATCGAGCGTCGTGGTGACAAATCCCTGCTGCGTCAGACCTTGCTCATTCGCGCCCATGGTGCCCTTCGGCAACTAATCCTATTCCCACGCCTCTTTTTACCCTTGCGCAGACCATGCTCACAACCAGGAAAAGCGAAAAAAAAGTTACGCGATTCTACCTTTCCGGGCACTTTGGGGTCAACGCGGAACTTTGCGCTGGATCAAATGCTTGCGCAATTCAGGCGCGAATCAGTTCGCGCGCGACGCATCCCGTCCGCGCCGGTACACGACGCGCGCCAGGTCGCTCGCAAGCTGCGTCGCGGCGGCGTTCATGACGCGGTACAGTCCGCTTGCAAGTTGCTCCCGCAGCGGCGTGAGCAGCACCGGCAGCCGCACCGAACGGCTCAAAGCGTTCGTCTCGAGTGCATAGAGCTTCAGCATTTCATGCAATTCGCGCTCGAGTTCCGGTCGCGTGTAGGACGCCCGCAGGGCCGTGCGGATTCCGTGTGCCGTCCGCCATGCGTCGAGAACCCGGTATGCGGTAGACAACAGGCGCTCGATACGCTGCGCCCGGACGGGTGCCACTTCTTCGTAGCGAATCATGATGCCGACGGGGAATGTGCTGATGCGATCGAGAAAAGTCCGATCGATTTTCTTGGTTTCGCCGAGCAACCGCTCCACGGTCTGGCGCCCGGGCGGGGAACCCGCTGCCAGCGCCTGCGCGCTGCAACGGATTACGAGGGCGTCCTTTTGCGCTTCCTTGGCAACATTCAACTCAAGGAACCGCTCAACGTGGGGCAGCGCGAGACGTACCGGCAGCGAGGCACGCAGCGCATCAACGGTACGGCGGCTGAAAGCTTCGAGGATCCTGCGGTCCAATTCCGCCAGAATGCGCGCCCGGTTCATGTGCGGTGCCCGGAAACTGCCTCATCGCGGGCCGGCGCCCGCAAATGGCCCGTCCCTCAACGCGCGAGCGGTTTGGCGGCGCGGTGATGTCCGATCATGCCCGCAAACACGGTCTTGGCCGCGACGTCGCAGTATCCCAGCTCGCGCAGCACCTGGGACAATTCGTCGGCCGAATAGAACATTTCGAGCGCGTCGATGAAGTACTTCTTGCAGTTCAGCGCAGCGGCGCCACTCGCGAACATGAAACCGGTGAAACCGAGGCACATGCGCAGATAGGCGTAGTAGAGTTTCTCGACCAGCGGGTTGCCCGGCCGCAGCATGTCGCAGTGATAGAAGTGTCCGCCCGGCTTGAGCACACGGAAGATCTCGCCAAATACGTCCTTCACGCGCAGGTGCCGCGAGGCATATTGCAGCGTGACGACATCGAAATGGTTGTCGGGAAACGGCAGCGCGTGGACGTCGCCGATGACGCTATGGATGCGGAAGCCGAGCGCTCCCGCACGTTGCCGTCCAACCTCCTGCATCTCCGCACTGCGGTCGATCGCATGCACTTCGAGGCTCGGCTCGCGCTTGAGAAGCGCAATCCCGATGGCGTTGGTCCCCGCGCAGACATCCAGCGCCCGCTGCCCCGGCCGCAAATCGATCGTCGACATGAAGCTCTCGAGAAACCAGTTCCACAAGCCGAGGCTGGCGACGGTGTTCGCACGGTCGTAGTACGGCGCAACGTCAGCGAACACGGTGTTCAGTTGCTGCGTCCAGACCGTGTTGAAGCGCTGCTCACGGACATGTTCGCGCATGCTGAGTGGTGGCGGCGGCATGTATCTCCTCTAACCTTCTAATCCCATTCGAGCGCACCCTTCTTCCACTCATAGATGAAGCCCACCACGAGGATGGCAAGAAACACCGCCATCGCGAGAAATCCGAACAGCCCGATTTCCCGCAGCACGATTGCCCACGGAAACAGGAACGCGATCTCGAGATCGAACAGGATGAACAGGATCGCAACCAGGTAGTAGCGCACGTCGAATTTCATGCGCGCATCCTCGAACGCCTCGAAGCCGCATTCGTATGGGGAACGCTTCTCGCTGTCCGGCCGGTGCACGCCGAGCAACCGGCTGATGCCGCTGCCCAGCGCAATCGGCACGAGGCCGACCGCGGTGCCGACAAGGACGAAAAGCAGGATCGGAAAATAGTTTTCAGGCATCGGAAATCACGATTCAGCAGGACTTTTTTCGGCAATGCGCCTTATTCTACCCAGTTTACGCCGTTGGGATTCGAAACCACTATACCCCGATTCTGCCGGAGTAAGAATCGCGAATGTTTGATCCTGATCAATCCTTCATCCTGTCCTGCTGGTGCCGACGGAGAGACTCGAACTCTCACGGCTTGCGCCACCGCCCCCTCAAGACGGCGTGTCTACCAATTCCACCACGTCGGCAT
>JACPTJ010000441.1 GCA_016192835.1 Betaproteobacteria bacterium | reverse complement strand
TTTCGGCGGTGGCAGGCAGCGACGTTATGCGCACGCCGACCGCGTTGTGGATCGCATTCAGAATCGCCGCCGCCTTCGATACCGACAGATGCGGCGGTATCCCTATCAGCATATGCACATGATCCCGGTTGATCGCACCCGCGTAGATCGTCATCTCCAGACTGCGCGAGATCTCCCTCAGCAACTCCCGCGCTCGCTCTCCCACATCCCCCTTCAGCACCGGATAGCGGTACTTCGTAATCCACACCAAGTGGTACTTACAGTCCCAGACCGCATGGCTGCCACTTTTGTAATCCTTCATCCCCCTTATGCTACATCAACCGACCCTCCCGTCGCCTAAAGGCGAGGGGTTTGCAGATCCCCTATCGGGGACTCTAAAAGCAAAACCGGCTGACCCATCATAATAAGCTCCTAGCCGGTGTCGAAAGTGGTTTCCCGGCGTACTTTCGTCGATGCGCAATCGACAAACTACTGATGACGCGGAACACTCCTTCGTCTCAACGGCGCTGATCGCTTGGCACAGGAGGCCCGTTTTCGACAGCGGTATCCGGAAGGGAGGCGATGCCCTTCGCCAACCCTCTGTAATTACGTCGTTCTCTGCCCCTGTCGAACGCGCCGCCCGGCAGGCTGTCGAACGCGCGTTTTCCACAGCCGAGCGTGCCACGTGCAACGAATTGAATGAGGATTTTGCCGGCAGAACCCAATTGCCGTGATCGCTTTTCTCAATTGGCGAAAGGGTTTACGTAACGCCTCTTATGCGATAAGGCTCGAACCCAGGCAACCATGGTTACTGTAGTCGGCTAGACGAATTGCGCACGGTATTGTGCTGGTGTTTCGACCAGGAATCGAGTCTGTCCCTGCAAGGCGAGAAGATCGTCGTCACCAGTGACGAGCACGTCTGCTCGTCCTGCTTCCGCCAAGGCCAGGAACATGCGGTCCTTCGGATCGCGGCATTCCGGCAAGGCGAATGTGCTTTCATCTTCTACCTCGACCCGCTCCGCAAACGGAACATATCGGGCCGCGATGGCTTCGATTTTCGCGTCGGATAGCCCAAACTTGGGGTAAGCCAACACGCAAAGAAGCTCGTTGGCGGTAGCGCGGCTCACCAAAGGAATTGACGCGCGAGAATGCCAGTGTTCGACCAGCCACGAGAGTGCACCGCGAAACAGCAGTGCAGAAATTACCGTATTCGTGTCGAACACGACCCGCGTTACACCCGGCTGCGCGCCCAAGCGATCGCGTCCTTCACATCAGCGTCGGTCACACCGCGCCTTGCGACCTCATCGCGCAACAGTTCGAGCTCGGCGTCCTCGCCTTCGGCAACGACCAGCACTTCCACGCGCTGTCCCTTACGGAGTGGCAACGGCTGTTTCAGTACCAAACGTTGCGGATCGTCGATCGTCACAATTTCTTTGTACGCGTACACGGTTTCGTCCTCCTACGTTTACATAACTATGCTGATGCAACAAGGCTCGCTCCTCGCATTGCTCGCCGCGAAGCAGCTATGCACACTTGGCATAGACATCAATAGCATACACCTCACTTCTCGTTCGAGCTATACGACCCCATTGCACTCGCCTGAGTTTTCCCACAGGGGCTGCGCGCCGCCGGATGAACGTTCTCCTCCACCCGCTATCCATCGGAGGTTTTCACCAGCATATAGGTATGGCGGCTGATCTCGCGATACGGATAGGTGTAGGTGCGCTTGCGCACCGATTGCCGGATGGTGCGCAAGCGCACCCTACCGGGGGCGGAGTCGATTACCGTTATGGCTGTTGAGCGGAGAAAAAACCCGCAGAGCCAGTATCCATGCGGTTTCCCAGCATTTATAGCGTTATTGATGGATGCCTGGGCCATGCGCGGTGACGGAGAATTAGGCTGACATCTGCTCGCGAAATAGTCAGCCGGCCGCGATGCGCTTCGGCTGCTGCGAGCGTTTCGCCTTGATTGCTGCGAGGATTTTTTCGGCCGTGGCTGGAAGCGAAGTGATGCGCACACCGACCGCGTTGTGGATCGCATTCAGAATCGCCGCCGCCGTCGGAACCGCAGTCGGCTCGCCGACGCCCTTGGCGCCGAACGGACCGGTCGGGTCGTAGCTCTTGACGATGTTGACCTCGATTTCCGGCATGTCCAGGCTGGTCGGCATGATGTAGTTGGTCAGGTTGGGGTTGATCTGACGGCCTGCGGCGTCGAACAGGATTTCCTCCTGCAGCGCGAAACCGATTCCCATCGAGATACCGCCCTCGATCTGACCTTCCACCAACATCGGGTTGATGGCGGTGCCGCAATCATGGGCTGCGACGATGCGGATGACCTCCACTTCGCCGGTCTCGTCATCCACGTCCACCTCGGCGATCTGCGTAGCGTAGACGTAGGTGCTGAAGGGCTTGCCTTGCCCGGTTTCGGGGTCCAGCGCGACGGTCGCCGGATTGAAAGACGCGGCTCCGATGGGCGGCTGGCCCATGACCACTTGGGCGTGGTTCGCCACTTCGCCGATGGCCAGATAGCGCTGCGCGTAGTCCTTGACCTGAATCTTGCGGTCCCTGGCTTCGAGCTGATCGGGCTTGACGCGCAGCATGGGTGCCGCAACCTCAAACAGGATCGCCTTGGCCTTTTCGGCCGCGAGCCTGACCGCGTTGCCGGTCACGTAGGTGGTGCGGCTTGCAATTGCGCCGGTGTCCATGGGGGTTGAGTCGGTGTCGGCGGACACGACGTGCACGTCGTCGGTAGCGATGCCGAGTTCTTCCGCCGCGATCTGGCCCAGGATGGTGAGCGAGCCCTGGCCGGTTTCAACCGTGCCGGTGAGGAGCGTCGCAGTGCCATCCTCATTGACTTTCACCACGGCGGCGCTCGGGTTGGCCGCGACCGTGAAGCCGATCGGATACCACATGCAGGCGATGCCGCGTCCGCGCCGTTTCATGACCGCGGTTCTTTCCAGCCGAAGCGCTCCGCCGCAGTGCGAAGCGAATCCTTGACCACGACGCTGTGCAGCACCTGGCCGGTGGGACTCGGCGAGCCTTCCTCGAAAGCGTTGAGCAGCCGGATGTCGAGCGGGTCGATGTTCAGCGCCGCCGCGATGTCGTCCATGTGAGATTCGTAGGCGAAACAAACCTGCGGCGCGCCGAATCCCCGCATTGCGCCGGTCATCGTTTTGTTGGTGTAGACGACGAACGCTTCGGCATGGAGGTTGTCGATGTTGTAGGGTCCGGCGGCAAGGATGCACGCCTTGCCCAGCGTCGTCTCGCTCCACGAACAATAAGCGCCGCCGTCGAGGACGAGGCGCACTTTGCGCGCGATGATCTTGCCGTCTTTCATCACGCCGGTCTTGTACTCCATGATGATCGGATGGCGCGTGGTCGTCGCGATGAATTCCTCGGTGCGCGTGAAGGTGCCCTTGACCGGCCGGCCGGTCTTCTTCGACAGCAGCGCCAGCACCGGCTCCTGGGTAATCTCGTTCTTGCCGCCGAAATTGCCGCCGACGATGGTGGCGACGACGCGAATGCGGTTGATCGGCAACTTGAGCGTGCGCGCGATGTCGGCACGGCCGAGCGTGATCCGTCCCAGAGTCGAATAAATGGAGACGCGGCCGTTGGGATCCCACATGGCGATCGATGCGTGGGGCTCGAGCGGAACGTGCTCGACCATCTGCGTGCGGAAGGTCCCTTCGAAAATATGGTCGGATGCGGCGAATCCCTTTTCGATGTCACCTTTCTTGATCAGCTTGGTCGCATAGATATTGCCGTTGGGCGCATGCACCTTCGGCGCGTCGTCTTTCATCGCCTCCACAGGATCGAAGACAGCCGGCAGCGGTTCATACTCCACCTTGATTCTGTCGAGCGCATCGAGAGCAATCTGCTCGGTCACGGCCGCTACTGCCGCGACTCCGTCACCCGCGTGAAATACCAGGTCGTCGGCAAGCACCGGCTGGTCCTGCAACGACGGCCCGAATGAGTTGACGGGGATTTCGCGCCCGGTCAGCACCGCCATCACACCGGGCATGGCTTCCGCTTCGCGAGTGTCTATGCTTTTGATCCGCGCCGCCGCAATTCCCGCCCGCTTGATCTTCGCATACAGCATTCCGGGGAAAGCGAGATCGTCTATGTACTTGGTCTGGCCGAGTCCATGCAGGCGGCCGTCGGGACGCGTCGCCCGCTGGCCGACGGCCGGAGTCTGTTGGCGGACCTCGGGTACCAGCGTTTCGATCGGATACGTTACCGGCGGAATTATTGCGGGCAGGCGCAGCGTTTCGTCAACTTCCCGCCATGCGTCGAGCGAAATTTTTTTCTCGGCTATTTTTATTTTCTTGGCCATGTTCCGGTCCTTTCCGTTGCGGATTGGTGTAGGGTGCGCTTGCGCACCATCCGGCAATCGGTGCGCAAGCGCACCCTAC
>JACPTJ010000440.1 GCA_016192835.1 Betaproteobacteria bacterium | reverse complement strand
TCATTTCGATTCCTCCTGTTAAATTCTTATAGGGCGACGAACGCGAGCTCGTCATGCGACGGACGTCGGGAAACGACGCGCGAGCCCTCATGATAATATGTCGGGCGCCAGGATTATGCAATGCGCACCCTCGAGGTAATCACATCATCGCACACCAGGTCGCCATCGTAATAGGTGTCAGCGGAGTCACCGGCACACCGCTTGCCGAGCAGTTGCTGCAATCGCCGGAATGGAAAGTATACGGCGTGTCGCGGGGTGCTCGCCGATTCAGCGCCGAAAAGCCGCGGGGCGCGTTTTTTCACGTCAGCGTCGATCTGACGGACCGGCAGGCGACGCGCCGCGTGCTCGGCGCATGCTCCGACGTCACACACGTGTTCTACTGCGCCAATCACGGCGACAAGTACACTCGCCTCGCGATGATCGCGAATGTCATCGATGCGGTGCAGGCGGCCGCATCGAACTTCGCCAATATCAATCTGCTGCAGGGCACGAAATATTACGCATCCCACCTGGGAGCGTTCAAGACGCCGGCGAAGGAGTCGGACCCGCGCACCCCTGGCGCCGACTTCTACTATTCCGAGGAAGACCTCGTCATCGAGCGTCAGCGGGGCAAGCGATGGACGTGGACTGCAGTGCGCCCGCACTCGGTCTGCGGATACGCGGCAGGAAATCCGATGAACCTGGTGAGCCTGATCGGAATCTACGGCTCGATCCTGCGCGAGCTCGGGCAGCCCTTCGGCTTCCCCGCCTCGCAACGCTGCTTCGAGACGTTGTTCGACGTGTGCGACTCAGGTCTGCTGTCGCGGGCGGCGATCTGGGTTTCGACCGCGGCCCGATGCGGCAATCAGGCGTTCAACGTCAACAACGGCGACTACTTCCGCTGGAAAAACCTGTGGCCCGCGCTGGCCGGGTTTTTCGGGCTCGCGCCGGCGGGACCGCAGCGGTATCTGATGGCTGAGTTCCTGCGGGACAAGCGCCAGCTCTGGGATGAAATGACCGCGAAGCACGGCTTGCAGCCGTTTCCGTTCGACCGCGCGCCCGGCTGGGCGCAGGGTGATTACACGCCGCCGCATTCGCGCTTCGCGTGCGAGTACGACCTCATATCCGACCTGGTGAAGATCCGGCAGCATGGTTTTTGCGAGGCTATGGACAGCGAGCACATGTTTCTTGCAATATTGGCGCGCTTGCGCGCCGAGAAAGTGATTCCATGATCGAGCAACGGGATTTCCCGCGCGCGACATCGGAATTCATGCTAAATTTTCTTCAGTTACCCACTCATACAGGCACTCGCAATGATTATCGACATGAGGCTCCGCCCGCCGTTGAAATCGTGGAAGGGAACGGCGCAGTTCACCGAAGGTACCGGCTATTACCCCTCCCGCATGGGAATGCCGCGTCCGCCGTCGGTCAAATCGCAGTCGGTCGACGACCTGCTGAAGGAGATGAAGGAAGCCGACATCCTGGGCGTCATCATGGGGCGGCAGGCGCCCCGTCCTTTGGGCATCATTCCGAACGACGAGATAACGGAGGTCATGCAGCAGCACCCGGGCCGTTTCGTCGCCTTCACCGGAATCGATTTGCGCGACATCGAGGCCGGACTGAAAGAAATCGAGAGGACGCGCCGCATAGAAGGCTATCGCGGCGTGTCGATCGAACCCGGTGCGTCGTTTACACCGATGTACCCGGACGACAAAACGCTGTACCCGATCTACGAGCGGTGCCAGGAACTCGACCTGCCCGTTTCGATCACCATCAGCGGCATGTTGTGCACCATGGTCGGCAACGATCTCGCTTACGGCTCTCCGACTCCCGTGGCGAAAGTGGCCAAGGACTTTCCGAAGCTGAAGATCGTGATCTCTCACGGCGCGTGGCCAAGCGTGATGCCGATGATCGAAGTGGCATTCATGCGCGAGAACGTTTACGTGTCTCCCGACTTGTACATCAACGGGATCGACACCCCCGGATCGCAGGAATACATCAAGGCCGCGAAATCTTTCATGCCCGGGCGTTTGCTTTTCGGCACGGCGTATCCGAGCCGCCCGCTGAAGGAAAGCGTCGACGCCTTCAGGCAATGGGACTTGAGCCCCGAGCTTCAGGACAGGATACTCTACCGGAATGCCGCGCGTTTATTGAAGCTCGAATGAGCGTAGCGGTCCGGCCCTGGAATCAAAGGGAGAGGGAGTGTTCCCTCGCCCCGCTTGCGGGGAGAGGGCTAGGGTGAGGGGAATAGAGGGACATAGAATGAGCTCGACAGCCAGCGCAGTCGCGCGGATATTTGCGGTCGGTTTGATCGCCGGCTGCGCAGCCAACGCCGGCGCTCAGGAATACCCGGTGAGGCCGATCCGTCTCATCGTGCCGCACGCGCCCGGCGGATCGAACGACATTCTCGCGCGCGTCATTGCGCCGCGGCTGGCCGATACTCTGGGTCAGTCCATCGTCGTCGATAACCGCGGCGGGGCAGGCGCGATGATCGGCACCGCGCTCGCGGCCAAGGCCGCCCCGGATGGTTATACGCTGCTCCTCGCGGATGCGCCGCACGGCGCGAACCCCGCGCTGCACAGCACGATGCCCTATGACACGCTGCGCGATTTCGCTTCGGTATCCCTCGTCTCGCTCATGCCGAGCGTTCTGATCGTGCATCCGTCGATTCCCGTGGCGTCAGTAGGCGAGCTGATCGCGCTCGCGAAAGCCAGGCCGGGACAGCTCAATTACGGGACCGCGGGCGTCGGCAGCTCGATTTACCTTACGATGGCGCTTTTCATCAACCGGACCGGTGTCGACGTATTTCATGTCTCCTATAAAAGCGGAGCCCCGGCGCTTATCGATCTCATCGCCGGTCAGACACAGATGCAATTCGTCAACGTTCCCCCCGCTCTGCAGCACGTGAAAGCGGGTAGGATTAAGCCGTTGGGCGTGACGAGCCTGAAGCGCGTTCCGACTCTGCCGCAGGTGCCGACAATTTCGGACTCCGGCGTGCCGGGCTTCGAAGACCATCAATGGCAGGGTGTCATCGGCCCGGCAGGCATGCCTCGCGCGACGGTCGTGAAGGTGAACAGCGCAATCGCCAAGGTGCTGGCAGACCCCGGCGTACGCGAGCGGCTCGCGGGGATGAGCGCGGAGGTCGTCGCGAGCAGCCCGGAGCGGCTTACCGAGTTCATCAAAATCCAGGTCGACCGGTGGTCGAAGGTCATCACCCCGGGCATGCGCATCGATTGAAGAGGCACGCCTTTATCTGCGGTTCCATTCGCTTTAGAATGAATGCATGCAAACGCGCGAAAAGAGTAGGATTGAATTTCGTTTACGGGTTACGGCATGCCCCATGATGCTAATGGCTCGAAAGGCATTTGAAACGGTCATCGGGGTGGCCTCGTCGCGGGTAAATATTGATGGAGAAACGATTAAGGTTTGAGTATGCGATTGGACTCCAATGCGCTGCGCCAATTGAGAGAGAAGCGCCTTCGCCGCACCGTTGAGCTTTGCTTTGCCGCCCATCCTTTTTACCGTCTTCACTACCAGCAGTTTGGACTCAACCCCGCAGACATTCAAAGCCTCGACGATCTACAGAAACTCCCGCTGGTCCGCAAAGACCAGTACATGGCTAATCCGGAGGACTTCCGCCTGCGGGTAGCCGATTTGCCCGACCTCTCGTTTGAGGAGAAGACGTTTTGGAACGTCGCCTATACGACTGGCACAACCAGCGGAAAACCCTCCCCGTTTTTCAACACCACCCACGACCACTATCAAGTTCTGATGCAATCGGGCCGCTGCTCTGAAGCCGAGGGGATCAGGCGGGGAGATTTGATCGCAAACCTAATTCCGCTTTCGGCCATGCCGACTGGGGGATTTCTTGTCGTCGGCCGGACGGGAGATGTCCTCGGTGTCCCGGTAGTTAGCGCAATGACTGGCGCAAAGCATCCTGAATATCCAATTCGTCGTACGCTCGATGAGGCGATTGATTGCCTCGCGGCGGCGGATCCTACTGTGTTTTGGGGTATCCCAAGCTTCGTGCGGCATTTTTTTCGCAGGGCGCGGGAGCGCGGAGCGAAATTCAGCCGCGCGCGGATGGCACTTGTTACCGGAGAGCCCACGAGTGCGGCACTACGCAGTGAACTGACGGAACACTTGCGTGCATTTGGGGCGGAGGATCCTCAAGTTCGTATCCGCTATTCTTGTACTGAGATGCAGGGTGGATTCGTCCAATGCTGCAACGAAGCGCGTGCGCAGAACCTGACGCCGGACCTCTATTTTCTGGAAGTCGTGGACCCTGCAACCGGAAAACGGGTTCCAGAGGGTAAGGAAGGTGCAATGGCGCTTACTCACTTACACCGGCGAGGTACGGTGTTTTTGCGTTACCTCGTTGGAGACCTGATTGCATTACGCATGGGGGAATGCCCGCACTGTGGAAGATTGGGCGAGCAGATCGTTCAATCACCAAGGCGAACTGGGTCTTTGTTGAAGGTAAAGGGCATGCTGATTAATCCGGACCTCGTTTTGGAAGCGTTATCGGCCGACCGCGCAATCCGTGAGTATCAGCTGATTGTACGGAAGAGCGACCCGGCTGATCCGGATTCGATGGACAGCCTGGTTGTGCGTCTCGAAGCAGACGCGCAGGCACGCGAACGCCTTGCGGCCGAGATCCCGGCACTCGTGCAGCAAGTCTGCATGGTACGGCCCAAAGTAGAATTCGCTGGCCCGGGAGAAATTCACGACCGCCTGAACGATCTCAAAAGCCGCATGGTGATAGACGAGCGCAAACGCTAATCAATAGGGGGCCACATGCCGAGCAAAGCCGAATCAACCGCCGCCATCGCCTACTTCCTTACCGTACTACTAGGTTGGTTCGGGGGCGTTCCCGACGCCTTCGCCCAGCCCTATCCATCGAAGCTGATCCGCATCGTGGTGCCGGCCGGGCCGGGCGGCACGCTCGATATCATGGCGCGAGTGATCGGTCAAAAGCTGAGCGACAATGTCAAACAGCCAGTCGTTGTTGACAACCGGGCCGGCGCGAGCGGGATTATCGGGACGACGTTTTTGGCCAAGGCGCCGCCGGACGGACACACGATCATGCTTGGCTCCAGTACTACTCATGCCACTAACGTTGCCGCGTACGCGAAACTGCCATACGACGCCGTCAAAGATTTTGCTCCCATCACCAACGTCGCCGAAACCACCTTTTTGCTGTGCGTGCACCCATCAATTCCCGCGAGGAATGTCAAGGAATTCGTAGCGCTCGCCAAGTCTCGTCCGGGTGAAGTCACCTATGCAAGTTTTGGACTAGGGGGAATCGCGCACTTTATCACGGAGGAGTTTAGCCGGGCCGTTGGGATAAAGATGCTGCATGTGCCGTACAAGAGTGGACCGGACGCATCGAAAGCTTTAATGGCAGGTCATGTGATGGCCAGCTTTGACGCCCTCGCCGTCATGTTGCCCCACATAAAATCTGGCCGCGTGAGGCCCATAGCAATTGGCGCCACGAACCGTTCACTTGCTGCACCCGAAATTCCGACGTTCCTGGAATCGGGAATTGCCGGCTATACATCGAGCGTATGGTATGGAGTATTTGCGCCCGCCAATACGCCAAACGATATCGTTCAAAAGCTGAGCTCGGAGATCATCAACATTTTGGCGTCGCCCGAGATGCTTGCTCGGCTTGAAGGTCTGGGACTGAAAGTCATAGGAAGCACGCCCGAGCAACTTGCAGCGTTAGTTCTGAGCGACATTGAGCGGTATGTCAACGTTGCGCGCCAGGCCAACATTCGTGCCGACTGAAGGGCATGTGAAGCCTTTACGGGTCGCCTTGTTCGCAATGGATTTCCCGAAACTACATCGGAAAGGGGCAGCATGACAGGAATGTATTGGGAGGAGTGGGTGGTCGGGGCGGAGTTCGAGACTGCGGGAAGAACGATTACCGAGGCCGACATAATAATGTACGCGGGTCTATCAGGCGACTACGCGCCGCTCCACATTGATGAGGAATACGCCAAAAAGACCCAGTTCGGCGGGCGGATTGCGCACGGGCCGTTGGTTTATGCCATCGCAGCCGGCTTGCTGTTCCAGCTCCACCTCTATGACGACACTGCGATTGGTTTTTTGGGTTTTGAAAACCTCAAATTTACGAAACCCGTCAAGCCTGGCGACACGATCCGAGCCCGCATCGAGGTTTTGGAGACGCGGGAAACCTCACGCGCGGACCGTGGCGTGATTAAGCGTCAATTGCAAGTGCTCAACCAGCGCGGCGAGGTGGTGCAGGAGGGAATCCAGGCGTTCTTGATTAAGCGCAAGCCCGTTTTGAAAGGGCCAAAAGCGTAAGCTCGCCCGATTACGAGTTGACCAGCAGCATTGCATAGATTTGAGACTCGGGGACCGACGACGACGTTCGATCCTGATGAACACGAAGGAGTCAGATCCTGAATCGCCGATGTGAGTGGCAACTCGGTCCAATTGGTCCGGAGTGGACATGCTAATGAAGGCCACCACAGATTCGCAACTATCATGTGCCGGCAATACTGTGAGACTCGCCACGGGTCCGCTAGGGCTCGAAGCGTATGCCGGCCGTCTTGATGACCTTCGCCCATTTGCCCACATCGGCCGCGATATACGCGCGGAATTCTTCGGACGTGCTCGCCACGGGCTCGGCGCCGTCGCGCAGCAGCCGTTCCCGCATGTCAGGCGAGCGCAGCGCTTTGACGATCTCGCGGTTCAGGCGCGCGACGATCTCCTGCGGCACGCCGGCCGGTGCAAGGATCCCGTAGAAACCGACGACTTCGTAACCGCGCACACCCGATTCGTCGATCGTCGGAGTGTCCGGTAGCGATCGCGAACGCTTGAGACTGGTGACCCCGACCGCGCGGACCCTCCCCGCCTTGATCTGTGGCATCCCGGCAAAAGTCGTCGGAAATGCGAGCTGAAGATTACCCGCGAGCAAATCGATCAACGCCTGGCCTGAGCTCTTGTAGGCAACGTGCAGGAACTGGACATGAGTCATGATCTTGAACACCTCGCCCGCGAGATGTCCGGGCGATCCGGTGCCCGAGGAACCGTGCGTGAGCTGGCCGGGCCTGGCGCGCGCAAGCCCGATGAATTCTTTCACCGTCTTCACCGGCAGCGAAGGATGCACGACCAGAACATTCGGGATGAAAGCAATCTGCGTGATCGGTGAAAAATCCCTGACCGGGTTGTAGGCAATCTGCTTGTAGAGGCTGGGATTGATCGTGAGGCCGTTAGCCGCCACCAGCATCGTGTGGCCGTCGGGCGGCGCCTTGGCCGTCGCTTCAGCGGCGATATTGCCGTTGGCGCCGGTGCGGTTTTCCACGACGACCGGCTGCTGCAGCGCTTCGGTGAGCTTCTGCGAGATCAGCCGCGCGATGATGTCCGTGGAGCCGCCGGGCGCGAAACCGACGATGAACCGCAAAGGTCTGTTGGGAAACGATTGCGCTTCCGCGCCCAGCGCGTTACACGAGGCGCAGAACACCACCGCAAGGCTCGCGATGCGAAACATTCCGTGATCGCTCTGCATTCGGTACCTCCTCTCAAACGTTCGTTGTGGGCCGCATCGTTCCGGCTTGATCGATGCCGGGCACTCACCGAAGGCATAATTCACGCGTCACCGTCCTCACATCAGCGCTCGTATCGATGTTCAGGATCGCGTCCCGGACGGCCTCGGCGCGTGCTTTCGGGATCACGCGCTGCGCGTTCTCCAGAAACTTCTCTTCGATCGCCGCGCTCGCCAGTGGCCGTTCGGACGAACCGCGGTTCACGTCTTCGCGACGGCTGAGCCGGCGGCCGTCGTGAGTGACGATCTCGACTGCGCCGGAATAGTGGCGCGGGAAATTCGACTGGGGATCGACGGCGTAGTCGACCCGCGCCGCGAGCGCGAGCACCTCCGGATCGCCCAGCGCTGGCGGATCGAGATCGGCAAGCGTGTAGCGCCGGCGCGCGGCCGCGCAGGCCGCCGCGTAATAGACACTGAATTGGGCGCCATAGAGATCGGTGGGCGCGCGCTTGTTCGCTTGCGGCTCGCATACCGTGTTGATCGCCGCCTCCGGAAGCAATGCGCGAATGGACTTGATATCGCGGGGCGCGAGGTCGTGCTCCGTGACGAGCGCGATCGTGGCGTCGATGATCGGATGATTGAAGTGGCATGAGGCGACGGGCTTGAACGCCACATGCTCGATCTCCCAGCGCGTGCCGAGCCCCGCCGTCGCCTCCGCCAGGTCGCAACTCGCCGCGCCCGCGCCAAGGTAAGTCCGGTACAGCCCGAACTTTCCTTCATAGGGCGTGCGCGGTCCCACGAAACCGCCGCGCGCCAGCATCGCGGCGGTGATTCCACCGACACCGGCCCAACCGGCGTGCATGCGCTTGGTCCACGCGTCGTTCGCCGTGAACTCGATGTTACCGGCCGCGGCACTGTAGACGATGCCCTGCGCCATGGTGAGCTGCGCGGGCTCCAGATTCAGCAGCCGGCCAGCGGCGATCGCGGCACCGAACGCTCCGACCACGCCTACCGGATGAAAACCGGCGCGCTGGAAGCCGCCCTTGGCAGCCGCGCCGATGCGGATCGCGCACTCCACGCCCGCGATATAGGCGCCAAGCGCGTCCTTGCCGTTCGCTTTGACGAATGCGCCCATGCCAAGCACGCACGGCACGATGAACGCGCTCGGATGCACGCGCCCCAGGATCGAGGTGTCATCGAAGTCAAGCCCGTGGATCAGGATGCCATTCATCAAAACCGCATCGCGCAGCCCGAGCTTGCCGGACATGCCGATCACTTCGTAATCGCCGGCGCCGAAACCGCTCAGGCTATCGAACGTGCGCCGGGCGAATTCGAAGCTCGCAGAGGCGTACGCGACACCGACGGCATCGAGCAGATGCAGTTTCGCCGCGGCGCGCGCAGTGGCCGGTATCGCTTCGTAGTCCAGCCCCGCAGCGAAGTCCGACAGCGTTTCGGCTATCGTGCGCGCCGGCTCGATGGAGGTGCTTTGAAGTTCCACGCCCATGGTTCAGTCGGCGCGAAGCTTGGCCTGCTTCACGACCTTTTCCCAAAGACGCAGTTCCTTGCGGATGAACTCGGCGAACTCGGCGCGCGTACCCCCTTTGACCTCGGCGCCCAGGCCCGAAATGCGCTCGCGCACGTCCGGTATTTGCAGCACGTGATTGATCTCCCGGTTCAGGCGCTCGACGATCGCCACGGGAGTGCCTGCCGCCACGACGATGCCTTGCCATTCATAGACTTCGAAACCCGGAACGTCCGCCTCCATCACCGTCGGAACATCCGGCAACGCGCCCGAGCGCTGGTTGCTGCTCAGCCCGAGCGCGATGAGCTTGCCCGCCTTCACGTGCGGCAGCGCCGGCGGGACCGTCAGAAATATCGCGTGGATCTGTCCCGCGAGAAGATCGATAACCGCCGGACCGCCACCTTTGTACGGCACGTGAATGATGTCCGTGCCCGTCGACACCTTGAAGAGCTCCATCGTGAGATGGTTGGCACTGCCGCTGCCCGCCGTCCCGTACGTGAGGCTTCCGGGCTTCGACTTCGCCAGCGCGATGAACTCCTTCACCGACCGCGCGGGAACGCTCGGATGGATGACCAGCACGCTCGGCAGCAACGCCATCAGAACGACGGGCGCGAAATCCTTCGCGGTGTCGTACGGCAGTTTCTTCTGGAGATATGGATTGGCGCCATGCGCGATGTTTGCCGTCATGATGGTGTACCCGTCCGGCGCGGACCGGACGAGAATCTCCGAGCCGATAATGGCCGAAGCCCCCGGCCGGTTGTCGACCACTATTTGTTGCCCGAGGCGCTCGCTGAGTCTTTGC
>JACPTJ010000439.1 GCA_016192835.1 Betaproteobacteria bacterium | reverse complement strand
TTGGGTTGTTGTGGGCGACAAGGCTACGGTAACCGGTCTCCAGCAAAAGTTCGCGCAACTCAGCTATGGCCTGACGGGCAAAGTGCCGGACGGATTTCTGGTGCGGATTTCGTCGATCGATCCTGACCGCCAGGCCGCCTACCAGTTGCAAGAGTCGTTTATCAAATCCATGCTTGGCGCGCTGAGCGAAAAAGACCGCGCCCGTATTTCCGGCCGTTTCGGCGCCTGAACCCGATACTGTTGAAATATTATGAACCGATGCGCCTCCGTCTGGCGCCCGGCTCGGAATACAGCCGGTTCGTGGTAACCTCAATTTTGGGACACATCCCGGAACGGCCGCAGCGCCCTCCTCTTGCCTAGCCCTGTTACGAGGCATTAGTATCGCAGCCCATTGAGCTGCGCGCTGGGGCCGTCATGCGTGCGTTGCCCGGACCCTGCGTCTGATTCAGGTAGCAGCCCTTATCGAGGAGAACGACTGGTGACTTGCTCCATGCCGATCTGTTGGCTGCGCGCGATGCTCCGCTTTTGCTGCTCCCGCTTCGCGTCGTTGCTCGCGGCTTCTGTTCTCATGCTCGCTCCGCTCGCCGGCCTATCCGAACAGCCGCGGAGCAGCGCGGGCCTCAATGGAGCGGACGCGCATTTCAAACTCGTGCTGGAGTCAATCGGGCGGCAACGGTTGGACGCCGCGCTGAACGAGGTCGATCGGCTGATCGCCCGCTATCCCAACTTCCGCCTCGCGCATCTCGTTCGCGGCGATCTGCTGCTGGCCAGCGCCAGGCCCATTACCGGATTCGGCAACACCGGCCATGCCGCGGGCGAGCGCCTCGGCGAATTGCGCGCGGAAGCCTTCGCGCGGCTGCGCGCATACAACGACCGTCCGTCCCCGGAACTCATCCCCCGTTATCTGCTCCAGTTCAGCGCGACGCAACGGCACGCGGTCGTGGTCGACGCGAACCGCTCGCGCGTCTACGTCTACGAGAACGCGAACGGCACGCCGCGTCTGGTGGAAGACTACTACACGACTCTCGGCAAGCGTGGCATCGAGAAAGCGCTCAAGGGAGACCAAAAGACGCCGATCGGGGTTTACCAGGTGAGTTCGAAAATACCCGGCAGCAAGCTGCCCGACCTCTACGGCTGGGGCGCGTTCCCGATCAACTACCCGAACGAATGGGACAGATTGCGCGGCAAGACCGGCTACGGCATCTGGCTGCACGGAGTGCCGTCTGATACTTACGCGCGGGCTCCCGCGGCGAGCGATGGCTGCATTGCGCTCGCCAATCCGGACATCGAAGAACTCGCGAAGCGCGTGCAGGTCGGTGTTACGCCGGTGATCATTGCCCAGCAAGTCGAGTGGGTAACGCAATCAGCATGGCGCACCGAACGCGATGGATTCATGCGGCAGATGGAATCATGGCGCACGGCCTGGGAGAGCCGCGACACCGGCCGCTATCTTGCGCACTATGCACGGGACTTTCGTTCGGACGGAATGAATATCGCCGCTTGGAGCAAACATAAACGCCGGGTCAACGCCGCAAAAACCTGGATCAAGGTTGGCCTGACCAACGTGAGTGTGTTTCGCACCCCGGGGCAGCAGGACCTGATCGCGGTCACGTTCGACCAGGACTACCGCTCGGACAACCTCGCGCAGCAAACCCGCAAGCGTCAATACTGGGTCATGGAAGACGGCCGCTGGAAAATCGCGTACGAGGCGCCGGTCCGCAGCGCCGTGCTCGCCCTGCCTGAGTCGTACCCGGGACGGCGTCGATAGGCGGGATGCAGCCCGTGCCAGACATGATCCCCCCTGGAGATGTAGGGCAGATTCCCGCTCGGCGAACCCGCAGCCCGGGTTGTTGTCCAATTTCGCAAGGTTCATACTGGCGTTATGAAACGGTCTTACTATAAGTTCAGCTATGTCGAATACGACATCGAGGCGTCAGCGCAGAACCTCGCGAATTTCCGCGACCTCAACGGCCGCGGCGTGCCGCTGATCGTGGTGGGCGATAAGCGCATGCAAGGATTCAGCCCGAAGTCATTCGAAGATTTGTTGAAGTAAGACAATAGGCGCCACCGATGCATTTTTTGTTCCAACCCCGTTGCACCTGGATCGCGCGGCTGGCGCTGGGGTTAGCGCTGTTCGCACAGTTTGTCATGGCAGCCGATGCGTGCGTTTTGCCGCAGCGCTCACTGGCCGGTGCCCCGGTTGTCGCTTCGTCGGCAGCTCAGGATCAGCATCTCCCGTGTTCAGGTGCGGGCTGCGCGGCCAAGCTGCCGGACACTGATGTTTGCCGGGCCGAGGTAACGGCAGATGATCAGGCTCCGGGTCCGTTCGCAATCACCGTCACGGCCGGTACCGCAGGTTTGTCTTCCTTCATGTTTGCACCGCGACCAGCGGTCACACCGCTTGCTCCCAGGCCCGGCCTGATAGCTGACGGCAGCGGTTCCCGCCTTTCGATCCTCTTCTGCAGTTTTCAAATCTAGCTCGAAGCACACGGCGCGGCATTCGCGTCACCGCCGGCTCGGGCTTGCTGGTCTGAGCCCATCAACAATCACGTGTGAGGCCTTGGAGCCTATGCAAGAAATTCCGCCATCCCTGAACCCGCAACTGCGGACGGGACATCCCCTGTCCTCGGCGCTCGATGCCAAGCCAGCCCGAGGCGGCGCCGTTTGGCTCGAATGGCCGCCCGTAATAGCCGGGCTGCTGGTGCTCTACGTCCCGACCTTCTACGATCTCGCCACCACGCTCTGGCAACAAGACGATTACGCACACGGCCCCATCATTCTCGCCGTGATTGTCTGGCTGATCTGGCAACAGCGCGAAGCACTGTTGGTTGTGCCGGTGAATACCGCGCCGGTGCCCGGCTTCGGATTGCTGGTATTCGGCGTGTTGCTTTACGCCGTGGGCCGTTCCCAGGACATCATCATGTTCGAGGTTGGCGCGCTGGCGCCCATACTCGCCGGGGTGTTGCTGGTCGCACGCGGCTGGGCGGGCATACGCGCCCTGTGGTTTCCTCTGCTGTTCATCGTCTTTTTGGTGCCATTGCCCGGGTTTTTCGTCGACGCGCTGACGATGCCGCTCAAGCAGAATGTCTCCGCGGTCGCCGAGCAGCTGCTTTACGTTGCAGGTTATCCGATCGCCCGCAACGGCGTGGTGCTGACTATCGGCCAATACCAGCTCCTCGTGGCAGATGCGTGCTCCGGGCTGAACACGATGTTCAGCCTTTCGGCGCTCGGGCTGCTGTATCTCCACCTGATGCGCTACAAAAGCTGGTTCCACAACGGCCTGATTCTGGCCAGCATCTTACCCATCGCCTTCTGCGCCAACATCGTGCGCGTGATGATCCTGGTGCTGGTCACGTACCACCTTGGCGACGCGGCAGGGCAGGGCTTCCTGCACAATTTTTCCGGCATGGCACTGTTCGTCATTGCGCTGCTGATCCTGTTCGGCTTCGACGCGCTGCTGCGCTTGTTCGGCGGCCTATTCCGCAGAGGACGATAGACATGAAATCCATCAACCGGCGCTTGCTGATTGTTGCATTGCTGATGTTCGTGGGCGCCGGCTTGGCGCTTGCGATGAAACCGACGCAGAAAATCGCCGACACTCGCGAAAAACTTGTTCTGGATACGATGATTCCCCGGCAGATTGGCGAATGGAAGGTCGATCCGACCATCATACCGATCACTCCGAGTCCAGACGTGCAGGCCCTGCTGGACAAGCTCTACAACCAGGTGCTTGCCCGGACCTATGTGAATCCTGCCGGGCGGCGCATCATGCTTTCGATCGCCTATGGCGGCGACCAAAGTGAC
>JACPTJ010000438.1 GCA_016192835.1 Betaproteobacteria bacterium | reverse complement strand
GGAAGCGGTGGCCTCCCCCGCAGAACGCGTTGCCAGGGACGACCACTGGCATGACGTGCAGACCAAGTTCGATCTGGCCAAGGCGTATCAGGAAATGGATGACCGGGACGGCGCACGCGGGATCCTGCGCGAAGTGATCAAGGAAGGCGATGCCGGGCAGCGGGCGGACGCACAGAGGCTGCTCGATAAACTCGGCTGAAACGGCATTGCCGCCGGTTGACTGCCGCCAGGTCCACGATCTGCGCGGCAGTTGTTTTTTTGGATGCACACGATGCCACGCGTTGCGCTTGGAGTGGAATATAACGGCTCCGCATTCTGCGGCTGGCAGACGCAGCCTTCGGGATGCGCGGTGCAGGACGCCCTCGAGCGCGCGCTGGCAGGGATCGCCGGCGAAAAAATCGCGACGGTGTGCGCCGGGCGCACCGACGCCGGCGTGCATGCCTTGGCGCAAGTGGTGCATTTCGATACCGGCGCGCAGCGCCCCGAGTCGGCGTGGGTGCGCGGCACCAACGCGTTGTTGCCCGCGGGCGTGGCGGTGACCTGGGCGCGGCCGGTGGCGGATGATTTTCACGCGCGCTACGCCGCGCGTGAGCGTGGCTACCGCTACGTATTGCTGAACCATGCACTGCGCCCGGCGCTCAACGTCGGGCGCGTGGGCTGGTTTCATTTGCCGCTGAATCTGGACTCGATGCGCGCGGCGGCGCAGTATCTGGTCGGCACGCATGATTTCAGCGCATTTCGCTCGGCCGCTTGCCAGGCGAAATCGCCGGTGCGCGAACTGCGGCGCCTCGACATCCGCCGCAGCGGTGACTATGTGCTGTTCGAACTCGCGGCCAACGCGTTCCTCCATCACATGGTGCGCAACATCGTCGGCAGCCTGGTTTACGTCGGCAAAGGCAAGCACGATCCGGCGTGGGTAGCGACTGTGCTTGCAAGTCGCGACCGCACGCTTGCGGCGCCGACGCTGGAGGCGGCGGGACTGTATTTGACGGGAGTCAGCTATGATGCGAAGTGGGGGCTGCCGCAAGCGGAGCGCAGCGAGTGGTTCACCTGAAATGAAGACGGGCTATCATGGGCACGGCAGTCAAGATTTGCGGCATTACACGCGTTGACGACGCGCTCGCAGCGGCGCGGCTCGGCGCGCACGCGCTTGGCTTTGTTTTCTATGCCCGGAGCCCGCGCCATGTGACCGGGCCGCGCGCCGCCGAAATTATCGGTGCCCTGCCGCCGTTCGTCAGTGCGGTCGGTCTGTTTGTCAATCCTGAGGTGAGCGAGGTCGAACGAGTGCTCGCACAGGTGCCGCTGAACATGCTGCAGTTTCATGGCGAGGAGACGCCTGAATTCTGCGCGCGCTTCAAGGTGCCGTACCTCAAGGCGGCGCGCGTCAGAGCCGGGCTGGATTTGCTACAATACGCACGACAGTACAGCGCCGCGCGCGGGCTGCTGCTCGATGCCTTTGCCGACGGCACCCACGGCGGCACCGGCACCGTATTTGACTGGAGTCTGATACCGCGCGAGTTGCCGTGTCCTGTCATCCTGTCGGGCGGTCTTACGCCCGAAAACGTGGCCGAGGCGATCCGCCGCGTCAGGCCGTGGGCAGTCGATGTCAGCTCCGGCGTCGAAGCGAGTCCCGGCGTCAAGGACCCGCTTAAGATCGCCGCTTTCATGAAAGAGGTGTACGGTGCAGATGGTTGACCTGCCTGATGACCGCGGGCATTTCGGGCCGTACGGCGGCGTGTTCGTCGCGGAAACCCTGATCGAGGCACTCGATGGGCTCAAGGCGGCGTACGAGCGTTACCGCCGGGATCCGGAGTTCCGCGCGGAGTTCGAATACGAACTCAAGCATTACGTCGGGCGGCCGAGCCCGGTCTACCACGCCCGGCGCTGGTCGGAACATTTCGGCGGCGCGCAGGTTTACCTGAAACGCGAGGACCTGAATCACACCGGCGCCCACAAGATCAACAACACGGTCGGCCAGGCGTTGCTCGCGCGGCGCATGGGCAAGCCGCGCGTGATCGCCGAAACCGGAGCCGGCATGCACGGTGTTGCGGCGGCGACGGTCGCCGCGCGTTACGGCATGGAGTGCGTAGTCTACATGGGTTCGGAGGACATCAAGCGTCAGGTGCAGAACGTCTATCGCATGAAATTGCTCGGCGCGAGCGTGGTGCCGGTCGAGTCGGGCTCCAAAACGCTGAAGGACGCGCTCAACGAAGCGATGCGCGACTGGGTCACGAACGTCAATAACACGTTTTACATTATCGGCACCGTCGCCGGCCCGCACCCTTATCCGATGATGGTGCGCGACTTCCAGTCGGTGATTGGCATGGAAGCGATCCAGCAGATGCAGGAAATGGCGGGGCGCCAGCCCGACGCGTTGCTCGCGTGCGTCGGGGGCGGCTCCAACGCGATGGGACTGTTTTACCCGTATATCGCCGACGAGCAGGTGCGGCTCATCGGCGTCGAAGCCGCCGGCCTCGGCCTCGAGAGCGGCAAACATGCGGCGACGCTGTGCGCCGGCAAGCCCGGCGTGCTGCACGGCAACCGCACGTACCTGTTGCAGGACGACAACGGCCAGATCATCGAAACGCATTCGATTTCGGCCGGGCTTGACTATCCGGGCGTCGGCCCCGAGCACGCGTGGCTGAAAGACAGCGGCCGGGCGGAGTACGTCGCGGTGACCGATGACGAGGCGCTCGAGGCGTTTCACCACCTGTGCCGGCTTGAAGGCATCATACCCGCGCTCGAATCGAGTCATGCGCTCGCCTACGCCGCGAAAATGGCGCCGCGCATGAGCAAAGACCAGATCCTGCTCGTCAATCTTTCCGGCCGCGGCGACAAGGACATGCAGACCGTTGCCGAAAAATCAGGACTCAAGTTTTAGATGTCCCGTATCGCCGCCACCTTTGCCGCGCTCAAGAGCCAGAACCGCAAGGCGCTGATTCCGTTCATCACCGCCGGCGATCCCGATCCGGAGATGACGGTGCCGCTGATGCATGCGCTGGCCGCCGCCGGCGCCGACGTGATCGAGCTCGGCGTGCCGTTTTCCGATCCGATGGCTGACGGGCCTACCATCCAACGCTCGAGCGAGCGCGCGCTGAAGCATGGCACCTCATTGAAACACGTGCTCGGCCTGGTTGCTGAATTCCGCAAGACCAACGGCGCGACGCCGGTGGTCCTGATGGGTTACGCCAATCCGATCGAGGCCATGGGCCACACCCGCTTTGCCGACGCGGCGCGCGCATCCGGAGTTGACGGCGTGCTGGTGGTTGATTATCCGCCTGAAGAAGCGGGACAGTTTGCCGAGCTGCTGGCGCAGCGTGAGGTCGACGCAATTTTCCTGTTGGCGCCGACTTCTGCCGAGTCGCGCATCGCGCAGGTCGCGCGTTACGCGCGCGGCTACATCTATTACGTTTCGCTGCGCGGCGTGACCGGCGCGGCTAACCTCGATCTCGAGGAGATCGCGCGCAAGCTGCCGCAGATCCGCGCGCATATCAAACTGCCGATCGGCGTCGGCTTCGGCATTCGAGATGCGCAAACCGCGCAGGCGGTCGCCCGGGTTGCGGATGCCGTTATCATCGGCAGCCGGCTGGTGCAGGAAATGGAAGCGAGCCCGCGCGAACGGCTGGTGGACAATATTTCGGTTCTGGTGAAGGATATCCGTAGCGCGCTCGACGGCTGAGAGGGTAACGCCATGAGCTGGTTACAGAAACTGCTACCGCCCAAGATCAAACGCGATACCGGCAGCCCGAAGAAGGTGGTTCCCGAAGGGCTGTGGAGCAAGTGCGAAACGTGCGAAGCGGTGCTGTATCGCACCGACCTCGAGCAGAACCTGTTCGTCTGCCCGAAGTGCAGCCACCATAACCGGATTACGGCTCGCGAACGCCTCGCTTGTCTGCTCGACGCCGAGGGCCGTTTCGAGATCGGTTACGAAATCGTGCCGGTGGACAGTCTCAAGTTCAAGGACAGCCGGCGTTACACCGAGCGTCTCGAGGAAGCCAGGAGGGACACCGCGGAAGATGACGCGCTGGTGGTCATGCAGGGCAGTGTCAAGACCATTCCGCTGGTCGCCGCCGCCTTCGAATTCAGGTTCCTCGGCGGCTCGATGGGTTCCGTCGTCGGCGAGCGCTTCGTGCGCGGCGTGCACGTCTGCCTCGAGCAGAAGCTGCCGCTGGTATGTTTTACGGCAAGCGGCGGCGCACGCATGCAGGAGGGCCTTCTGTCGCTGATGCAGATGGCGAAGACCTGCGCCGCGCTGACCCAGCTGGCTGCCGAGCGCCTGCCGTTTATCTCCGTTTTGACCGATCCGACGATGGGCGGCGTGTCGGCGAGCTTCGCGCTGATTGGCGATGTCGTGCTCGCCGAGCCGGGAGCACTGATCGGATTTGCCGGGCCGCGCGTCATCGAGCAGACGGTGCGAGAAACCTTGCCCGAGGGCTTTCAGCGTTCCGAATTCCTGCTGCAGCACGGCGCCATCGATTTGATCGTCGACCGCCGCGAAATGCGCGACAAGCTTGCCAACCTGATCACGCTGATGCTCAAACTGCCGGCGGCGGTTTGATCTCAAATGACGCTCGACGAGTGGCTCGCCTATATCGAGCAGCTGCATCCGCAGGCGATCGCCATGGGCCTCGAGCGCGTGCAGAGCGTCAGGCACGCTCTTGCGCTCGATCCCGGCTTTTCCCTCATCACCGTCGGCGGCACCAACGGCAAGGGCGCATGTTGCGCGATGCTCGAGGCGGTGCTGTTGCACGCCGGCTACCGCGTCGGCTGCTATACCTCGCCGCACCT
>JACPTJ010000153.1 GCA_016192835.1 Betaproteobacteria bacterium | reverse complement strand
GAATTCATGCCGCAATATGCGGTGGTAGGCGATCCAAAGAGCGCCGAATTATTGCTCGCCCGGCTGCGCGCAGCGGGCAGCGCAACGCAGGTGCTGTGCGGCGAGCAGGCGCTCGAACAAGTTGCAGCCTTGCCGCAGGCTGACACGGTGTTGGCGGCGATCGTCGGCATCGCCGGATTGCGCGCGACTTTCGCGGCAGTACAGGCCGGCAAGCGGGTGCTGCTTGCCAACAAGGAGGCGCTGGTGACCGCCGGCCCGGTATTCATGAACGCGGTGCGCAGCCACGGCGTGACATTGATACCGATCGACAGCGAGCACAATGCGGTGTTCCAGGCGCTGCCCGGGGCGTTTGCCGGCGATCTGGCCGCAGCAGGCGTGCGTCGTATCCTGCTGACGGCTTCGGGCGGGCCGTTCCGTGAGTTGCCACTCGAGCGCCTGTCACAAGTCACGCCGGAACAGGCCTGCGCCCATCCCAACTGGGTGATGGGACGCAAGATTTCAGTCGATTCCGCAACCATGATGAACAAAGGCCTCGAAATCATCGAAGCGCGCTGGCTGTTCAATGCGGTGGAAGGACAAATCAAGGTCGTGATTCATCCGGAGAGCGTCATTCACTCGCTGGTCGAGTATTGCGACGGGTCGATGCTCGCCCAGCTTGGCAATCCCGATATGCGCACGCCGATCGCCTTCGCGCTTAGCTACCCGCAGCGGATTGAAGCCGGGGTCGACTTCCTCGATCTGGCGGCGCTGGGCCAGCTCAATTTCTCCGCGCCCGATCACAACCGGTTTCCGTGCCTCGAGCTGGCGCGCGAAGCGTTGCGTGCCAGCGGCAGCGCGCCCACCGTGCTCAATGCGGCGAACGAAGTGGCGGTAGCGGCTTTCCTTGATTCGAAGCTGCGTTTCGACCAGATTCCGGTGTTGATCGGGCACGTGCTCGCCGAGATCCCGGTTGCGCAGTTGCGCGACCTGGAAGACGTTTTCAGCGTCGACCGGCACGCGCGCGACTGCGCCGAGACGTGGCTCGCGCGCAATGCGGCCGTGACTGTCCGGCGCTCGCTGCATGTTACCGCTTAAGCGCCCTGGCTTGCGATGAGCCTGCTGACCACCATCCTCGCATTTGCCTTTGCGCTCGGTGCCTTGATCGTAGTGCACGAATACGGGCACTACGTCGTGGCACGGCTGTGCAATGTCAAAGTGCTGAGATTTTCAGTGGGATTTGGCCGGGTAATATGGTCGCGCCGTTACGGCCGCGATCAGACCGAATGGGCGGTCTCCGCTTTTCCGCTCGGCGGTTACGTCAAAATGCTCGACGAACGCGAAGGCGAGGTTGCGCCTGAGGATCTGGCGCGTGCGTTCAATCGCCAATCGGTCTACCGCCGCTACGTGATCGTGGCAGCCGGTCCGGTGGCCAATTTCCTGCTCGCGATTGCGCTCTACTGGCTGATCTACATGCACGGCATCCCGGGGCTCAGTCCGGTGATCGGCGCTGTTGCACCCGGAACGCCCGCGGCGGCCGCGCAGTTTGCGCCGGGTGAAATCCTGACCAGGATCGGGCAGCAGGCGGTCACGACCTGGCAGGAGGCGCGCTGGGTGCTGCTCAAGCATGCGGTCGAGAAAAGCGTGGTCGTGCTCGAAGTCCGGAACGAACGCAACGAGATCGCCTGGCGCAAGCTCGATCTGTCGCGGTTCGGAAGCGCTGACCTCGACGGTGACTTCCTGCGTGCGCTGGGTTTCATGCGGCTCGCGCCGCCGCTGCCGCCAGTGATCGGTCAGGTGCTGCCGGGCGGCGCCGCAGCGCGCGGCGGCCTGCAGCCCAACGACGAGATCGTCACGATCAACGGCGCAGCAGTGACGCGTTGGGATCAAGTCGTCGCGGCCGTCAGCAGTAATGCCGGCCGCGAACTGGTGTTCGTCGCGAGGCGCGGTGCGGCAGGCACGGTCAGAATCGCCGTGACACCGGATGCGGTTCTCGAAAACGGCGAACGCATCGGGCGCATTGGAGTGGCGGCGCGCATCGACCGCGAGGCGCTCCAAAAGTACGTGGTGGAGGTGCGTTATCCGCCGCTCGCGAGCTTGGGCCACGCGCTGGAACGCACCTGGGACACTTCGGTGTTCAGCCTGAAGATGCTCGGCAAAATGGTCACCGGCGAGGTATCGCTGAAGAATCTGAGCGGCCCGCTCACCATCGCCGACTATGCGGGCCAGTCGGCGCGGGTCGGGTGGATTTCCTATTTGGTATTCCTCGCGCTGATCAGCATCAGCCTGGGCGTGCTCAATCTGCTGCCGATACCCTTATTGGATGGCGGGCATTTGATGTATTATACGGTTGAAATTTTCAAGGGAAGTCCCGTTTCTGACAAAGCCATCGAGTCGGGACAGCGCGTCGGGATGGCGGTGCTGTTCATGTTAATGTCTTTTGCGCTGTATAACGATATCAACCGCTTGATTCACGGCTAAGACGAGATGCGCTTGTTTCGGTGCCTGTTCGCGTTGTTCGGCATGCTGCCCGCGTTAGCCGCGCACGCATTCGATCCCTTCATCGTGAAGGACATCCGTATCGAAGGTATTCAGCGCACCGAGGCCGGAACGGTGTTCAGCTACCTGCCGGTCAAGGTCGGCGAAACGATGACCGATGATAAAGCCGCCCAGGCGATCCGTTCGCTTTATGCCACCGGCTTTTTCCGGGATGTCAGCCTCGAAGTCGATAACGGCGTGCTGATCGTGTCGGTGCAGGAGCGGCCTTCCGTGGCGCAGATCGAGTTTCTGGGCACCAAGGAATTCAACAAGGAGGATCTGCTCAAGGGGATGCGCTCGATCGGCCTTGCGGAAGGGCGCATCTTCGACCGGGGACTGCTCGACAAGGCGGAACAGGAACTCAAGCGCCAGTACATCAGCCG
>JACPTJ010000073.1 GCA_016192835.1 Betaproteobacteria bacterium | reverse complement strand
ATAAATCCCAGTCTCTATTCGCAATTACCCTACGATACTGTGAAGGATTTTCAGCCGGTAACGCTGATGATCTCGATGCCGAATATTCTTGTCGTCAACGCTTCGGTGCCAGTTGAAACCGTGGAAGAGCTTTTGGCATTCATGAGAGCAAGACCGGGACAGGTGAAATACGCTTCCGGCGGGGTAGGCACCCCGTCGCATCTCGGAGCGGAACTTCTCAGAACCATGACAGGCGTTAACATTGTCCACGTTCCGTTCAAGGGGCATGCCCCCGCCGGAACTGCCCTTTTGAAAGGCGATGTGTCACTGATGTTCGACGCCATCTTGCTGGCGCTACCGCATATTTCGACAGGCAAAGTAAAGGCTCTTGCCGTAACGAGCGCGAAGCGTGCCGCTGTTGCTCCGGAAGTGCCCACAATCGCGGAATCGGGACTTCCGGACTTTGATTTCAGTCCTGGCGTTGGAGTGCTTGTTCGGGCCGGAACGCCGGACGCGATCGTCAATAAGCTCTACAAGGAGATTGCACGAATTCTGCAGCTGCCGGATGTCAAGGATAGCCTCGAAGGCGATGGCGCAGAAATTGTTGCCAGTAATCCCGCGGAATTTGCCGCCTACATAGAACGGGAAACCGCCCGATGGGCGAAGGTGGTTACGGCGTCCGGCATCCCGGTTCAATCGGTATCGTCGAAGTAAGTATCCGCGTGCGCTTGTGCGCCTTCACGGTCGCATCCCGTAAACGGGTCCCTGCTCCACGCTCCGGCGCACCTCTCCCCTCTCCCCCGCTGCCGGGGGAGAGGTGGATTTTTTGTTTCACGCTTTACTTAGCTTATCGACGATCGCCGCGGTCATCTCGCGCGTGCCGGCGCTGCCGCCGAGGTCGCGCGTGACATGCTTTTGATCGAGCAGCACCGCCGTGAGCGCGCGCTCGATGCGGTCGGCGGCCTGCGCGTCACCAATGTAGCGCAGCAGCATCACCGCCGACAGGATCATCGCCATCGGATTGGCGATGTCCCTGCCGCCGATATCGGGCGCCGCGCCGTGCACCGCCTCGAACATCGCGCAGTCAACGCCGATGTTGGCGCCGGGCGCGACGCCAAGCCCGCCGACCAGGCCCGCGGCGAGATCGGACACGATGTCGCCGTAGAGGTTAGGCAGCAGCAGGCTGTCGAATTCCTCAGGCCGGACCACGAGTTCCATGCACAGCGCATCGATCACGCGTTCGTTGACCTCGAACTCCGGATGGTCGCGCGCGACTTTCTGCGCGGTCTTCAAGAACAAGCCGTCGGTCAGTTTCATCACGTTCGATTTGTGTATCACCGAGAGCTTGCGACGCCCGATCTTGCGCATGTATTCGCAAGCAAAGCGCGTGACGCGCTCGCTGCCCTGGCGCGTGATGATCTTGATCGCCTCGGCGGTATCGGCATCGACCATGCGCTCGCGGCCGGCGTATAGATCTTCGCTGTTCTCGCGGAAAATCAGCAGGTCGACGTTGTCGAAGCGCGATTTGACTCCCGGGTAATTGCGCGCCGGCCTGACGTTGACGAAGAGCTTCAGCTCCTTGCGCAACGCGATGGTCACGCTCGGATGCGTGCGGCCTTCGACCACCACGGGGTAGGCGTCGCCGAACGGCGTCTGCACCGGGCCTTTGAGCGCGAGCCGTGTGCGGGCGATCGACTCGAATACGTTCGCCGGCAGCGGCGTGCCACACTCTTCCCCGGTCCGCATGCCCGCGCCGACCGTTTCCCACGTGACATTGGCGCCGGCCGCGGTGACGATTTCGCGCGCGGACCGGGTGACTTCCGGGCCGATGCCGTCGCCCGGGATTAATGTGATCTGGTGCATAGGTGGGGATCGATCAATAAAGCGCGTGCCGTGCCGTTGCAGCGCGCTACATCTGGTGACTGTATTCGGCCGGATTGATGCGCGCCTCGATCAGCGTAAAACGCTTGCTGTTGAGTGCGACCCGCGCGACTTTTTTAAGCTCGACCATATTGTTGACGACGAAACCATTGCCGCCGTAGGCCTCGGCCAGCATCACGTAATCGGGGCTGCCGGTCACCACGCCGGTTTCGGGAAGCTTCATGCGGCTTTGCTTGAGCTTGATCAGCGACAGCGTGTCGTCGCGGAACACGACCAGCGTCAATGCGAGCTTGTGGTGCGCGAGCAACGCCATCTCGCCGATCACCATATCGAGGCCCGCTTCTCCCATCATCGCCAACACCGGGTGCTTGGGAAAAATCAGCGCGGCCGCGATCGCCGATGGCAACGCATAACCCATCGAGCCCAGCCCATTCGATTGCAGCAGCCGCCGCGGCTCGAAGGACTGCCAGACATGATTGATCAGGATGCGGTGCGAGCCGGTATCGACGGTCGCAATGGTATCGCGCGGAAAAACCTCCCGCAGCGCCGCCGCCACCTGGTAGGGTCCGATGCCCTTGGATGGGGTGCTCGCGAGCGCGTGCTGTATGGTGCGGCGGTAACGGTCGAGATCGGCGTCCAGCCAGCGGCCCGGCGTGCGCTTCGGCACCGCCGCGACCAGCGCGTGCAACGCGCCGGACAGGCTGCCCGCATATTCGAACGAGCTGCGGTAGACGTGATGGGTATTCGGCGTGAGATCGAGATTGACGGTTTGTTTCTTTTCGTCCCACGGCGCAATCCAGTCGCTTCGCAGCTCGACCGGGTCGAAACCGATGGTGAACACCAGATCGGCGTCGCGCACGTGTGCCATGTGGATCTTGTCCACCACCGGGCTCAAGCCGGTCGCGCCGATGCACAGCGGATGATCCTCGGGAACCACGCCCTTGGCCTTGTAAGTCGCAATGAACGGAATGCGCCAGGCTTCGATGAAACGCTTGAAGTCGCGCTCCGCGCCATCGAGCTGGACGCCGACGCCGGCGAATGCCAGCGGCTTCCTGGCTTTCCTGAGCCAGGTTTAGACCGGCGCGAGATCCTCGCGCCGCGGCAAGCTGCGGAGCGCAACCGGCGCAAAGCGCCGCCCCTCGCCCTGTTCGCTGCCGGCAACATCCGTCGGCAGATTGAAATGCACCGGTCCGGGCATCGGGCCCTTGGCGATCGCGATCCCTTTGCGCACCTGGTCGAACGTGTTTTTCGCCGCGATCGTGGTGGACCATTTGACGATCGGCCGCAGCAGCGCCTCCTGATCGATGATCTGATGGGTATAGATCGGCTTCAGCGACGCCGCGACTTCGCCGGTAATCACCAGCAGCGCCGAGCGGTCGAGAAGCGCCTGCGCCACTGCCGTCGTGGTGTTCGTGATACCGGGGCCGAGCGTTGCGACGAGCACGCCGGGTTTGCCCGTCAGCTGGTAGCTTGCCTCGGCCATCATGCCTGCGCCCATCTCATGCTTGGTCAGCACGAACTTGATCCCCGCCGTGCGGAACGCATCGAGCAATTCGAGCACTTCGCCGCCCGGGATGCCAAACGCGTACCGGACCCCCTCCTCGTACAGCGCTTGCGCAATGATTTCGGCTGTTCTGGGCACCGCCTGTTGCTCCCTTGTTGGATGGACGCGAATGCTGCCTGTTCTTACTTTACAGGAAATGCGCGCGGCGGTTAAATTTAAGCTGGTTTTTGTCCGTATAATACGCGCACATCGTCGTGCCCAAGGCGGGCCGATGAAGTTCAGCATGGGGTAGATGCAATTTGCGATCCAAAACAGTTGAAACAATGCCCGCGCGCGCTGCGATGAACGCGCAGCGGGAGAGTTCCGCCGATCTGGTGGCGCGGCTCGGTGCGGTTGTCGGTCCGGGCGGCCTCGTCACCGATCCGGCCGAAATGGCGCCTTATCTCACCGACTGGCGCGAGCTATATCAGGGGCGCGCCGCGGCGATCGTGCGTCCCGCGAGCAGCGAGCAGGTCGCGGCCGTCGTCCGCTTGTGCGCCGCAACGCGCACCCCGATCGTGCCGCAGGGCGGCAATACCGGCATGTGCGGCGCCGCGACCCCGGACGCGAGCGGCAATGCGATCGTGATGGCGTTAGGCCGCATGAACAGGATCATCGAGGTCGATGCGCTCAACAACACGATGACGGTCGAAGCCGGTTGCATACTCGCCAACGTTCAGCAGGCGGCGCTGGACGCGGACCGGTTTTTCCCGCTGAGCCTGGGGGGCGAAGGCAGCTGTCAGATCGGCGGCAACCTTGCCACCAATGCCGGCGGCAGCAACGTGCTGCGTTACGGCAACACGCGCGATCTGGTGCTGGGACTCGAAGTCGTGACCGCCGATGGCCGCGTGTGGGACGGGCTGCGCGGCTTGCGCAAGGACAATACGGGCTACGACTTGAAGCACCTGTTCATCGGCGCGGAAGGCACACTCGGCATCGTTACCAAAGCGGTGCTGAAGCTGTTTCCGCGCCTGCGCTCGAGTGTCACCGCAATCGCGGCGATACGCTCCGCGGAAGCCGCAGTCGAGCTGCTCGCACTGCTGCGCAGGCACTGCGGGGACCGCGTCAGCGGGTTTGAGGTCTTCTCGCGCAATTGCCTCGACATGGTGCTGCGGCAGATTCCCGGCACGCGCGATCCGCTGCCGCAGGTTGAGCCGTGGTACATTCTTGCCGAACTCACTGACACGCGCGAAGGCCCGGCGCTGCGCGATGAATTCGAGCACGCGCTCGCGGCAGGCGTCGAACGCGGGCTCGTGAGCGACGCGGTCATCGCGGCAAACGAGCAGCAGGCGCAGGCATTCTGGCGGCTGCGCGACACGATTCCGGATGCTGCCCGCGTCGAGGGGCTGGTGTACCGTCACGACGTCGCGGTTACCGTGAGCCGCATTCCGGAATTCATCGCCACCGCCAGCCACGCGCTCGAGGCGCGCTTTCCGGGCGTGCGCATTATTTGTTTCGGTCACGTGGGCGACGGCAACCTGCACTTCAATGCGTTCGTGCCGGGACGCGAACGCACCGACCCCCAGGCGCGCGCCGCCACGGACGTCAACCGCGTGGTCCACGATATCGTGTACCGGTTTGGCGGCAGCGTGAGCGCCGAGCACGGCATCGGCCAGGCGAAGCGCGGCGAACTCGAGCGCTACAAGGGCGGAGTCGAACTGGAACTGATGCGCGCGTTGAAGCAGACGCTCGATCCGCACAATCTGATGAATCCGGGCAAGGTGCTTTGAAGCCGCCGCCCGCCGGGGAAACCACCGTGTCAGAACTGACCCACGACGACGTCCAGCAGATCCTCAAGATCATCGATGAGATGGGGGACCGCGAAGTTCATCTCGAAATCGGCGAACTCAAGTTGCATATCAGTCCAGGCGGCAGCGCTCCGGGCAGCGCCCCCACCCCGGTCGCGCCGGCTGCACCGGTCGAGCCTCCTGCCGAGGCCGCGGCGCCGGCCTCGAGCGGCGCAACATTCGAGGTTCCACCGGGGCACGTCGCGGTGCGCGCGCCGCCCATGGGAACGTTTTACCGCGCCGATGCACCCGGCGCCAAGCCGTACGCTGAAATCGGCGATCGTGTGGGGCCCGAAGACGCCGTTTGCGTGTTCGAGGTGATGAAACTGTTCAGCACGCTCAAGGCGGGGGTTGCAGGT
>JACPTJ010000434.1 GCA_016192835.1 Betaproteobacteria bacterium | reverse complement strand
CTCCACGCCCTGGTTCCGGGCGAGCTTCCGCGAGTGGATCCTGACCACGGATCACAAGAAGATCGCCATCCTCTACGGGCTCACCTCGCTGCTGTTCTTCGCCGTCGCCGGTCTCATGGGACTCGTGATCCGCCTCGAGCTCTCCCAACCCGGCCTGCAGTACGTCTCGCCCGATTTCTACCATTATCTCCTCACCGGTCACGGGGCGGTGATGCTGCTGTGGTGGGCGATCGCCTTCTGGGCGGCGTTCACGAATTTCCTCATCCCCATCATGATCGGCGCGCGCGACGTCGCCTTCCCGCGGCTCAACCAGTTGTCGTACTGGTTCTTCTTCGCCGCCAGCGTGCTGGTGCTGATCACGCTCATCCCGGGCCAGCAGATCAAGATGATGTGGACCGGCTATCCGCCGTTCTCGCTGCACGACAACGCCGGTCCCACGGCGCTGTACACGCTGATCATTGTCCTGATCGCCGGCTCCACGCTCGGCACCGGCGTCAATTTCATCACCACGGTCCTGCGGATGCGCGCCAAGGGCGTCACGTTCGGCGGCATGAACCTCCTGGTGCACGGCCTCATCGCCTCGATCACCGTCCAGCTCATCGGCGTGCCGGCCTTCGTCGGCGCGGTCGTCATGTTGTTCCTCGACAAGTACATCGGCACCGGCTTCTTCAATCCGGCCACCGGCGGCGACCCGGTGCTCTACCAGCACCTGTTCTGGTTCTACTCGCACCCGGCGGTGTACGTCATGATACTGCCGGCCTTTGGGGTGTTCTCCGAGGTCCTCTCCACCTTGTCGCGCAAGCCCCTCTTCGGCCAGAAGTCCATGGTCCTCGCGCTGTGGGCCATTGCCATCCTCGGCTTCTTCATCTGGGCGCACCACATGTTCACCTCCGGCATGCCCCACTGGCTGCGGGTGTTCATGTCGTACACGACCATGCTGATCGCCGTGCCCACCGGCGTCAAGATCTTCAACTGGGTGGCGACGCTTCATAAAGGCGCGATCCGCTTCCACTCGCCCATGCTCTTTACTCTGGGTGGGATCTTCATGTTCCTGATCGGCGGGCTCACCGGAATTCCACTGGCGTTGCCGGCGTTCAACGTTCACGTGCATGACTCGCAGTTCGTCGTTGGCCACTTTCACTATGTCCTTGGGATGGCCATGACTTTCGCGGCCTTCAGCGGAGTTTATTTCTGGTACCCGAAGGTCATCGGGCGCATGTACCCCGAGACGCTCGGCAAGACGAGCTTCTGGCTGATGCTCATCGGCTCCAACCTGTTTTACTTCACCCAGATGATGGTCGGCGTCGCCGGTATGCCGCGGCGCTACGTCGACTACCCGCCGATTCCCGAGTGGATCACGCTCAACGAGATTCAGACCGTCGGCGCCTTCATCCTGGCCGCCGGGATCCTGATCTCGTTCAGCGCCTGGTTCCGCGGGCTCAAGGGCCCGCAGGCCGAGCGCGATCCGTGGGGCTCGCCGTCGCTCGAGTGGACGACGGCCTCGCCGCCGCCGCCGCAGAACTTCGACAAGTTCCCGGTCGAGGTGCCGGCTGACTGGAGCCCGTACCGTTACGGATCACGGTAGATGCACGGGCAGAGGCAGGCGGAATGAACCGATCCGACAAGTCGACTCGACGGGTCGCCTGGCTGCTGGCAGGGCTGATCCTGCTCTCCTTCACCTTTGGCGTGGTCATGTTTCTGCCCGCCGAGCACCGCGCGCAGAAGCTGGAGCAGATAAAGCAAAAGTATCAGGCGCAGCAGCACAGGATGCGATCGTCTTCGGCCGATCCGCCCGCGCGAGCAACGCGACCCTGAGCGGTTGAGGGCGTCGACCAGGCACGGAGCACGATCGCGGTCAGGGTGCTGCCCGATCGGCCGTCCGTCCGAAGCGCGAAATAACTGATGCCTGATCTGCTGCGCCCGTATCCGGGCACCCATGGCCTGGCTTACGGCGAAGCTCGCTGCGCTGCTGGTCTACATCGGGCTCGGCGTGGTGGCGCGCAAGCTCGGCACAACGCGCCGCACGCATCGGCCACGCTGACAACATTACCACCGCCACGAACAGCACAGCCCGCCGACATCGTTCAATCTCAGCCTGTCGCGCGACGCATGAAGGTTGACGCGCGGTTAGCTCTTTCCGCCTTGCGTAATCCGGTTTTGTTTTGATTCAGCGCTGATGCGCGACGCGTGCAAGCGCGCTATCGAGCAACGCTGACTGCGGAAACTCGCGCATTTTCACCGCGTGCTCGAAGCATCATCGCCGGCGCTCACGGGCAGGTCGTTGCGCGCATTCATGGCGGCCACCCCCTGCTGTTGATGCACCGGCAAGTAGACCGCGGATTGCGGAAGCGCGACTTGATGTAGGTCAATCTATTCGCAGCAGGCGGCGCCCAGCATAATTTGATGTAGGTCAAAAGCAACCGGGGCGCGAACCGTTACTATTCGCGAACGCGATTCGAGGGGGAAACGGGTGATGAGCGAGCGGGAAACATACAACTACAAGGTCGTGCGGCAGTTCTCGATCATGAGCGTGGTGTGGGGCATCGTCGGCATGCTGGTCGGCGTCCTCATCGCAGCGCAGTTGATCTGGCCTGAGCTCAATCTTGCGCCGTGGCTTTCCTACGGCCGTTTGCGCCCTCTCCACACCAATGCCGTGGTTTTCGCGTTCGGCGGCTCGGTGCTGTTCGCCACCTCGTATTATGTCGTGCAGCGCACCTGCCACGCGCGGCTGTTCAGCGACGCGCTTGCCGCATTCACGTTCTGGGGCTGGCAGGCGGTGATCGTGCTTGCCGCGATCACGCTGCCGCTCGGCTACACCACGTCCAAGGAGTATGCCGAGCTCGAATGGCCGATCGATGTCCTGATCACGCTGGTGTGGGTCGCCTATGCGGTCGTGTTCTTCGGTACCATCGCGCGCCGCCGCATCGCGCACATCTACGTCGCGAACTGGTTTTTCGGCGCCTTCATCCTGACCATCGCGCTGCTGCACGTCGTCAACAGCGCGGCGATCCCGG
>JACPTJ010000433.1 GCA_016192835.1 Betaproteobacteria bacterium | reverse complement strand
GCGGAGCGGGCTCTCAACAAGCTGCCCGGAGTGATCGAAGCGCGCGTCAATCTCGCCTCTGAGAGCGCTCACGTCCGCTTCAGCCCCGCGAGCGCAGGTCTCGCGGAATTTCGCAAAGCCATCGGCGAAGCCGGCTATGAAGTGCCTGCGGAAGCCACACAGGCCGCAGACTCCACCGGCGAAGCGCAACGGGAGCGGGAACTCGCGGTGATGCGGCGCGAGCTCGTCGTGGGGATCGCGCTCAGTATCCCCGTTGCCGTGCTCGCGATGGGAATGTACTACCCACCTTTCCTCCATTGGCTGGAGTCGCTGGGGCTGACGGACCCTCTCATCAACCTTATCTTGTTTGCGCTTGCCACGCCGGTGATGGTCTGGCCGGGGAAACGCTTCTTCGTTTCCGGGTGGAAGGCCTACCGGCACTTGAGCCCGGACATGAACAGCCTGGTGATGACCGGAACCGGTGCCGCTTATCTTTACAGCCTGGCCGTGACGTTCGCGCCGCACATTCTTCCCGAGAACGCGCGCCACACTTATTTCGAAGCGGCGGCCGTTGTAATCACCCTCGTGTTCCTGGGCAAGTTCCTGGAAGCCGTGGCCAAAGGCCGGGCGAGCGATGCAATCCGCAAGCTGCTCGGTCTCAAAGCACGCACCGCCCGGGTGCTGCGGGAGGGCAAGGAGGAAGAAATCCCGATCGAGGCGGTGCGCCCGGGAGACATCGTGTCAGTGCGTCCGGGCGAGAAAATCCCCGTCGACGGAACCATCAGCCGCGGTTCGAGCTATGTGGATGAATCGATGGTCACCGGAGAGCCCGTTCCGGCCGCAAAGCAGCCGGGCGACAAGGTCATTGGCGCTACGATCAACCAGAACGGCGCGTTCCAGTTCAAGGCTGAAGCAGTCGGCGCCGACACCGTGCTCGCGCAGATCATCCGGCTGGTGCAAGGGGCGCAAAGCGCCAAGCTTCCGATCCAGTCGCTCGCCGACCGGGTGGTTGCGGTATTCACGCCTGTCGTCCTGCTCATCGCCGCGCTCACCGCGATCGTGTGGTTTGTCTTCGGCCCGGCGCCGGCCCTCACCTTCGCATTGGTGAACGCGGTCGCGGTGCTGGTTATCGCTTGTCCTTGCGCGATGGGACTCGCCACTCCCGCGGCGGTCATGGTCGGCACTGGCCGCGCGGCGGAGCTCGGCGTGATATTTCGCCGCGGCGAAGCGCTCGAGACCCTGAGCCATGTGAAAGCGGTTGTCATGGACAAGACCGGCACGCTCACCCGGGGAAGGCCGGAGCTTACGGATGTTGCCGTCGCCGGGGGCTTCGATGAAACCGCGGTCCGCACCTTGATCGCCGCGGTGGAATCCCAAAGTGAGCATCCGGTGGCGCAGGCCATCGTCAAGGCTGCGCGGGAGCGGGGTCTCGAGATTCCCGACGCGACAGATTTTGCAGCCGTTCCTGGTTACGGTGCCGAGGCAAAAGTGAACGGCCGTCAGATCCATGTCGGCGCGGATCGCTATATGACGCGGCTTGGTCTCGATGTGGGGCCTTTTGCCGGCGTGGCGCGGCGCCTGGCCGATGAAGGCAAGACTCCGCTTTATGCCGCCGTCGACGGGCTGCTCGCTGCGGCGCTTGCTGTTTCCGATCCGATCAAAACCGGCGCCCGGGAAGCGATTGCGCAGCTCCACGCGATGGGAATACAGGTCGCCATGATCACCGGCGACAACCGCCACACCGCGCAGGCGATCGCGCGGCAACTCGGCATCGACCATGTGCTCGCCGAAGTGCTTCCTGAAGGCAAGGCGCAGGCCGTCGCTGAGATCCAGAAACGGGTGGGCAAGACCGCGTTCGTCGGTGACGGCATCAACGACGCTCCAGCGCTCGCGCAGGCAGACGTGGGGCTCGCGATGGGCAGCGGCACCGATGTTGCCATCGAGACCGCTGACGTCACGATCATGAACAGCGAGGTGCAAAGTATTCCCGCGGCGCTTACCGTCGCGCGCAAGACGTTGCGGACGATTCGCGTGAATCTGTTCTGGGCTTTCTTCTACAACGTGATTCTGATTCCGGTGGCGGCAGGCGCGCTCTATCCCTCAACCGGCTGGCTCCTCAATCCGGTGCTCGCAGGGGCGGCGATGGGGCTGTCCAGCGTCTTTGTGCTGACCAACAGCCTGCGCTTGAAGCGTATCTCGCTGAGCGCTTTATCGGCGACGGCGGAACGCCCGCAGACCGGATTGGACGGCGCAGAGATGAAACTCGCTCTGCAACCTGTTTTCAACCGCCCCGACCGGGGCTGATTTTTAAGGAGACTTGTCATGGAATGGCTAACCCAAAACTGGATCTGGCTGGTGTTGTTTATCGTTGGCGTAATCTGGCTGCTCAACCGCGGCCGCCACGGCGGCTTGATGGGAGGATGCTGCTAAATCGCCCAAACATGCAGCCTATTGCGGCAGCTTGAGTTGCAGGCCCGCCAACCAAGGAGGGAAGACCCCATGAAGTCAGGCGATCCCTCGCTCGCTGCGCGCCGCAAGTTCCTCAAAAAGCTTGGCCGCGCCGTGAGCTATACCGGTGTCATTGTTGGCACACTGGGTGGCCTGCGGAGTATAGCGGCGAAAACCGAGCCCAGCGGGGGCGGCGGTTCGTTTCCGACCGCGGACTACGACTGGACCAAGCATCGCTGGGGCTTTGGCGTCGATGCCACGAAATGCATCGGCTGCCTGCGTTGCGTCGAAGCGTGCAAGCGGGAAAATGATGTCGCCGGCGACGCGCATCACTTTCGCACCTGGGTCGAGCGCTACGTCTATCTGGAGGGCGAAGACAAACCGCGCATCGACAGCCACCACGACCCCGTGAATATCGCGGCATCCGGTTCAGAAAAAGAATATCGATTCGCCAATCGCTTCAAGGATGCGAAGGTGGACAAAGCTTTTTTCGTGCCCAAGCGGTGCAACCAATGCACGCATCCGCCGTGCGTGCAAGTGTGTCCCGTCGGCGCCACCTACCGGACCAAGGACGGGGTCGTGCTGATCG
>JACPTJ010000432.1 GCA_016192835.1 Betaproteobacteria bacterium | reverse complement strand
TGGTTCGTGGTGCGTGATTCGTGATTGGTGATTGGCGACTAGAGAATTCGCGGTTAACCTTTTTCTTCCAGCACGAAATCGATCTTGCTCGACTCGATGTCGACGCGCACGAGCTTCACGCGCACCCGGTCGCCGATGCGGAAACGCTTGGCCGTACGCTCGCCGAGCAACTGATGTTTGCCCGCGTCGAAATGGAAATAATCGGTGCCGAGTTCCGATACGTGCACCAGCCCTTCCACAAATACGTCGTCGAGCGCGACGAAAATGCCGAATGCGACCGCCGAGCTGATGGTGCCGGGAAACGTTTCGCCCACCCGGTCGCGCATGAAATAACACTTGAGCCACGCATCGACGTCGCGTGTCGCCTCGTCGGCGCGCCGTTCCGTCTGCGAGCAATGCGCGCCGAGCTCCTGCCAGCTGCCGGGCGCGTAGCGCTTGCCATGCAACACCGACTTGATCGCGCGATGCACGAGCAGATCGGGATAGCGCCGGATCGGCGAGGTGAAATGCGTGTACGACTCGTAGGCAAGCCCGAAATGGCCGACGTTGTCCGGGCTGTAGACCGCCTGCCTGAGCGAACGCAGCATCACGGTCTGCAGCAGTTGCGCGTCCGGCCGCTCCTTGGTGCGTGCCAGGACCTTGGCATAGTCGCTCGCATGCGGGGTGTCTCCGCCGCCGAGGTGCAGGCCGAATCCTTTCAGAAAATCGCGCAGCGCCTGGAGTTTTTCAGCAGTCGGCCCCTCGTGCACGCGATACAGCGTTGGATGGTCATGGGCGCGCAGAAAGTCGGAGGCGCAGACGTTGGCCGCCAGCATGCACTCCTCGATCACGCGGTGCGCGTCGTTGCGCCGCACCTGCACGATGCGGTCGATCTTGCCGTGCGCATCGAACAGCATCTGCGTCTCAATGGTCTCGAAATCGATCGCGCCGCGCTTGGCGCGCGCCTTGGCGAGCGCGTGATACAAACGGTATAGATTCGCGAGATGCGGCATGAGTCCCGCATGGCTGCGCGCCGCCGCACCGTGCGGGTGTTCCAGTATGTCCGCAACCGCCGTGTACGTAAGCCGCGCGTGCGACAGCATGACCGCGGGATAAAACCGGTAATCCCCGATTTCTCCGTGCGCATCGACCGTCATGTCGCACGCCATGCACAACCGGTCGACCTCGGGGTTGAGCGAGCACAGCCCGTTGGAAAGCACTTCGGGCAGCATCGGGATCACGCGGCGCGGGAAGTAGACGGAATTGCCGCGCTCGCGCGCGGCTCCATCGAGCGCATCGCCGTGTCCCACGTAATGGCTGACGTCCGCGATCGCGACCACCAGCCGGTAGCCCTTGCCGCGCGGCTCGCAGTACACCGCGTCATCGAAATCCTTCGCGGTTTCGCCATCGATGGTCACCAGCGGCATCTGCCGCAGGTCCTCGCGCCCGGCGCTGTCGGCCGCTACGACCCGGCCCGTGAATTTCGCGCAGACCTTCTCGACGGCGCGCGAGAACACGTACGGCAAAGCGTGCTTGCGCAGCGCGATCTCGATTTCCATTCCCGGGTCGGCATAATTGCCGAGCACCTCGACCACGCGCGCGATCGGCTGCGCGTGCTTCGCGGGTTGCACGACGATTTCGGCAACCACGACCTGGCCGGCCCGCGCGTTGAGCGCGTCCCGTGGCGGTATCAACAGGTCCTGGCTGATGCGCCGGTTCTCGGCGGTCACGAACAGCACGCCGCGCTCGTCGTGCAGACGGCCCACCACGCGCTGGTTGGCGCGTTCCAGCACTTCGACGATCGTGCCCTCGGGCCGGCCGCGCCGGTCGGTTCCCGATTCGCGCGCGACGACGCGGTCGCCGTGCAAAACCTTGTGCATCTCGTCCGGTCCGAGAAAGAGATCGGGTCCCTCATCGTCGCGGATCACGAAACCATAGCCGTCGGGATGGCCCTGCACGCGCCCCGGGATCAGGTCGAGCCGGGTGACGAGACAGATCGCATCGCGCCGGTTGCGCATGATCTGCCCTTCGCGGTGCATCGCGGCGAGCCGGCGTTCGAACGGCTCACGCTCCACGTCGGTAATGCCAAGCAATTGCTGCAGTTTCGCGCTGCTCACCGGCACGCCCTGTGTCTCGAGCGTCTGCAGAATGAGCTCGCGGCTCGGCAGCGGCTCGGCGTACTTGCCGCGCTCGCGCTCGAGAAACGGATCGCGGCTGCGCAATGTGTTGCGGCGCGTCGGATCGCGCGCTCCGCCCGGCGCGCCGCGAGCGCCGCTGCGCTTGCGCCCGCGCGCTGCGGACTGGGCTTTACGAGTTTTCATTTGACAAGAAAGCCTTTTGTGATTAAATTTGCCCGCCTTGCAGGCCCAGATGGCGGAATTGGTAGACGCACCAGGTTCAGGTCCTGGCGGTGGCAACACTGTGGAGGTTCGAGTCCTCTTCTGGGCACCAGCATCCAAGTGCTGAATGATGACTGCAGAGTGCAGAATTACGAGTGCTCCGGAATTCAGCGCTCATGACTCGATACTCATCGCTGTCATTTGAACGGATGCCTGCGCACGATCGTCTGCGCGCGGTCCGGCCCGGTCGAAATCATGTCTACCGGCACTTCGCAGATCTCCGCGATGCGTTGCAGGTAGCGTTGCGCCGCTTGCGGCAACTCGTCGTACCGCGTCAGGCCGACCGTACTCTGCGACCAGCCGGGGATTTCCTCGTAAATCGGTTCGCACCCGGCGAGCGCCTCGGCGCCGAACGGCAGCAGCTCGCGCCGCTCGCCGTCAAGCCGGTAGCCAACGCCTAGCTGCAGCGTCTCGACGCCGTCGAGCACATCGAGCTTGGTCACGCACAGGCCGGAAATGCCGTTGATCTGGATCGAGCGCTTGAGCGCCGCGGCGTCGAACCAACCGCAGCGCCGCGCGCGCCCGGTCACCGACCCGAACTCGTTGCCGCGCTCAGCCAGGTGTTTGCCGATGTCGTCGTCGAGCTCGGTCGGGAACGGCCCCGAACCGACGCGCGTGGTGTACGCCTTGGTGATGCCCAGCACGTAATGCAGCAGATGCGGCCCCACGCCGGCGCCGGCGCACGCCGCACCGGCGACAGTGTTGCTCGACGTCACGTACGGGTAGGTGCCATGATCGACGTCGAGCAGTGTGCCCTG
>JACPTJ010000431.1 GCA_016192835.1 Betaproteobacteria bacterium | reverse complement strand
TCCACCCTACGCTGAAAATCCCCTGCTCATGACATGAAAGTCCTCGTACTCGGCGCCGGGGTCGTCGGCACTACCTCCGCCTGGTTTCTTGCGAAAGCCGGGCACGAGGTGACCGTCGTGGACCGTCAGGCCGGCGCCGGCCTGGAAACCAGCTTTGCCAACGGCGGGCAGATTTCCGTATCGCACGCGGTGCCCTGGGCCAATCCTGCTGCGCCGGCTACGACCTTGCGCTGGCTGCTGAAAGAGGACGCGCCGCTGCTGTTTCGAATGCGGCTCGATCCATTGCAATGGCGGTGGTGCCTGAGATTCCTGCTCGAATGCATGCCGCAGCGCACCGCTGCGAACATAAAACAGATCGTGACACTCGGGCTGCATTCACGCGCGGTCCTGCAGGACCTCCGCAGGGAAACGGGGATTTCCTACGATCATCTCGAAAAAGGAATCCTGCACTTTTACACCGACCACGCCGCGTTTGACGCCGCGCAGGAACCGGCGCGCATCATGCGCGAGCATGGATGCGAGTTGCGCATGCTGGCGCCTGACGAAGCGATCGCCATCGAGCCCGCACTGCGCCACGCGCAGCAGCGCATCGTTGGAGCCAGTATGGCACCGGCGGACGAATCGGGCGACGCGTTCAAGTTCACGAGCGGACTTGCGCAACGGGCGTCTCAACGCGGCGTCGAGTTCCGCTACGCGGCCACCGTGACCCGTCTCGTGGCAAGCGGCGATTCAATCACCGGAGTGGTGGTTAACGACAGCGCGGGGAAATCGAATACGCTGACTGCGGATGCCTATCTCGTCGCATTGGGGAGCTTCAGCACGCAGCTGTTAAGGCCGCTCGGCGTCGATCTGCTGGTATACCCGGCCAAAGGGTACTCGGTCACTTTCCCGGTGGAATATCCGGAGCTTGCTTATTCAGTAAGTCTTACCGACGACGCACGCAAACTGGTGTTCTCGAGACTGGGCGAGCGGCTGAGAATTGCGGGAACCGCGGAATTGGGCAGCAATGATACCGAGCTCAATCCCGTGCGTTGTGACGCCATAGTACGTCGCACGCTGGAACTTTTTCCCGGCATTGCCAGGCCCGAGAAAGCTGAATTCTGGGCCGGGTTGCGGCCGTCGACGCCCTCGAACGTGCCGTATATCGGCAAGACAAAATTCAGGAATCTGTATCTGAACACCGGGCATGGAACATTAGGCTGGACCCATGCGTGCGGATCGGCACATGCCATTGCAGAAATTGTGAGCGGATGCGACCCCGGAATCGATTTCGCCTTTACCAGCGCTAATCGCTGACCTAAGCTCAGAATAGACAGTTACGGCCCCGTGGTTTAACATGCACTTGGGTTGGTATACCACGGTATTCCGGAAATGCGACTTGCGGCAATGGGGGAGTAATGGCGATTGGTATTGGCTGTGACATTGGTGGCACCTTTACCGATTTCATACTGATTGACGAGGCGACGGGGCAAATCGAAGTCGACAAGGTCCTTACAACGCCGGCTGATCCTTCCGATGCAGTGGAAGAAGGGCTGCGGAATCTGGAAGAAGTGGCGAACGGATGTGTTGCGAACGCTGGAACGCTGGTACACGGCACAACGCTGGTCATTAATGCAGTCATCGAGCGAAAAGGCGCAAAGACCGGTCTTATCACCACGCGCGGCTTTCGCGATGTTCTGGAAATCGGCAGGGAAAAGCGATACGACGGGAATGATTTGCAGATCACGTTTCCAGAGCCGCTCATTCCGCGTCCGCTGCGCATGGAGGTGGATGAGCGCATTCATGCCTCAGGCCGCATCCTCCAGACACTCGATGTATCGTCAGTCGAAGGTGCCGTAACAAGCCTCATCAAGCAGGGTGTGGAGTCGGTCGCCGTCTGCCTGCTTAATTCGTTTGCCAATCCCGATCATGAGATCGCCATCCGGAGAATTATCGAGCGCGTTGCGCCCGCGATGCTCGTCACGCTTTCTCACGAAGTGCTGCGGGAACTGAAGGAGTACGAGCGATCGAGCACGGCCGCCGTGAATGCATACGTCAAGCCGATCGTCTCGAGATATCTGGGGAAGCTGACTGACCGCCTGGATGCAATGCGCTTCCACGGCGACCTCTTGCTGATGCAGTCCAGCGGCGGATTGAATTCGCCGGAGACCGCGCGCGCATTCCCCGTGCAGATCATCGAATCCGGGCCCGCAGCAGGAGCCATCGCCGCGGCTCATTACGGCGAGCTTGCGGGACACGGCAAGGTGCTCGCCTTTGATATGGGCGGCACGACGGCAAAGATGTGCCTCATCAAGGATGGCAAGGTTGTGCGCGTCAATCAGATGGAGGTTGATCGCGTGCATCGATTCAAACGCGGCAGCGGCATTCCGGTGCGCGTGCCGGTGGTCGATTTGATGGAAATCGGCGCGGGTGGAGGCAGCATTGCAAAGGTCAGTGCGAAGGGAACGCTGGAGGTCGGCCCGGAGAGCGCCTCCGCGGTCCCCGGACCCGCGTGCTACGGCAACGGCGGAGCGCTGCCTACCGTTTCAGATGCCGATCTGGTGTTGGGATACCTCGACCCCGATTATTTTCTGGGCGGCAAGATGCGGCTCGACAAGCGAGCGGCGGAACGTGCAATTCAACAATTTCTCGCCACGCCGCTCGGGCTGAGCTTGGCCGACGCAGCATGGGGCATCCATAGTCTGGTTAACGAAAACATGGCGTCTGCGGCAAAGGTCTATGTCGCGGAAAAAGGTGAGAGCCCGAGTAGTTGCGCGATGGTGGCTTTTGGCGGTGCCGGCCCCGTGCACGCGTGCGATCTCGCGCGAAGAATTGGCGTCCCGTCCGTAGTCATTCCGCTGCGCGCCGGAGTCGCCTCGGCATTTGGGATGTTAATTGCGCCGGCTTCATACGATACCGTGCGCACCCATCGCGTAAGGCTGTCTCGCGTGGACCTGCCGAAAGTCGAGGAGACTTTGCTGGCGATGGAGCAAGAGGCAAGATTGGGCCTTCCCCGGAATGTCGCTCCGAAAACGGTGTGGTTCGAGCGGTCGGCCGATATGCGTTATGTGGGCCAGGGATACGACATCGCAGTCCCCATACACGGGACGTTAGTCGACGCGCATGCCAATCAGCATATTCGGCGAATGTTCAATGAAGTGTACGAGCAGTTGTACGGACGGGTCTTTGATGATCTCGAAATCGAGATCATGAATCTCCGTGTGACCGCATATGCTCCGGGCAAGACATATAGCGAGGCCGTTCCGGCACACCCCGAAGAATTGCCGTCCTATTCCAAACGTGAAGCGTATTGTCCGCTGGCGAAGCAGTATGTCTTGCACAAAGTCTATAAACGTAAAGACTTGCCGTCGGGCATCAGGATAGCGGGTCCGGCGATCATCGAGGAGGCTGAATCCACAACTATTGTGGGTGCGGATGCTAGCGTGGTGATCGACAAGTTTGGAAGCCTCGTCGTTACGCTCGAACATGCGAGCGCGATAGGAGCTACTGAACACGCCAGACAGGCACAATTGGATCCGGTGACATTGGAGATGCTATGGAGGCGCCTCGCATCGACGGTCGATGAATTGGCCGCCGCACTGGTGCGCACTTCTTTTTCCACCGTCGTGCGCGATGTGAACGATTATGCCTGTGCGATATTCGATGCGAGCAGCCGCCTGCTGGTCCAATCCACGGATAGCACGCCTGGGATCTGCGGTGGATTGCGCCCGATGCTGCATCACATGCTGAGAGCGTACTCTACCGAGAAATTGTTGGAGGGCGATGTCCTGGTCGGAAACGATCCGTGGAGTGGAAGCGGCCATCATAATGATATTTTCATCGTCACGCCCGCTTTTTGTCGGGGAAGACTGATCGGCTTTGCCGCTTGCGGTGCGCATCATGTCGACATTGGCGGCCGACGCGCGACGACGGAGAGCCGGGATAATTACGAAGAGGGATTGCGCATCCCGGTTTGCAAGCTCTTCGAGGCGGGCAAGCCGAACCAGGATGTTTTCGCTTTCATTGCGGCGAATGTGCGACTGTCGCAAACGGTTCTGGGCGATATGCGCGCACAAATCTCCGCAAATCATGTTGGCTGCGAGCGGCTGAAGGAGCTTTGCGCCGAGCGCGGATGGGACGACTTGCAGATGCTCGCGGACGAGATTGTCAATCGCAGTGAAGAGATTGCGCGGTCGGAGATCAGCAGGATTCCAGACGGGACTTATAGCCACGAGGCTCCGATCGACATTTTGGATGGCAAACCGATCACATTGCAGGTGGCTGTCACGGTCCAGGGTGACAGCATCACGGTGGATTTCTCCGGGTCGTCTCGTCAGGTGCGGCCTGCGATCAACTGCACGCTCACGTACACATCGGCCTACACGTATTTCGCCATCGGAGCATTGCTCAGTTTGCCCGTGCAGGCAAATGAAGGCACTCTTGCGCCGATAAGAATCGTGGCGGAAAAAGGAACCGTGCTCAACGCCACGTTTCCCGCTCCCGTCTTTGCGAGAACCAGCATCGGGAATTTTGTCCCGGAGCTCATCTTCAACGCGCTTGCACCGGCGTTACCCGATCGTGTGGTCGCGGGGTCGGGGTCGACGCCGCTTTGGGCGCAGTATCTGTTCGGCAGGCGTCACGATGGCATCGAATTCGCGCCCCTCAATTCAGCGAACGGTGGATTGGGCGCACGAGCGAATCAGGATGGCGTCTCCTGCCTGACTTTCCCCGTCAATATCGGCAATACGCCTGCTGAAATTCTGGAAAGCGAAATTCCGGTTTTGATAAAGCGCAGGGAGCTGTGGACCGATTCGGCGGGCCCCGGCCGATTTCGCGGCGGACTCGGTCAGCAATTCGAGATACAGGTGCTCGAGGGTGATATCGGCCCCGAGCATTCAATACTCGTCGGGTTTCGTGGAGGCCGGTTTCACTTCCCCGTGCCGGGAATCTTGGGAGGACACGCTGCGCCCAACGGCAAGCTTGTGATCAACGGGAAGCCGGCAACCAGCGGCGGAGATGCGAGTATTCTTCCCGGACAAACCATAATCTGTCAGATTCCCGGGGGCGGTGGCCTGGGGGACCCCAAGGAGCGGCGCCAGGAACTGGTCATGCGCGATTTGGAGTACGGATATATCAGCCGGGAACAAGCGCATAGTTGCTATGGATACGAAGATCAGGACCACAACGTGAAGGCGGTCAAGAGCACGTCCGCCTGAACGCACCATAAAACCGACGTGCCAGATAAGGAGGTCTTATGTTTCGGCAAAAAGCAGGCGTTGCGATTGCGATATTGATTTCGATCGTTACCGTTGCAGGCAACGCGTACGGCCAGGAATATCCTACAAAACCCATACGCCTGGTTGTACCGTGGCCCGCGGGTGGCGTCACCGACGTTGTTGCCAGAATCGTCGGCGAACGCCTCGGTAACGAACTTGGAAAGCCGATGGTCATCGATAACAGGGCAGGCGCCAGCGGTTTCATCGGCACCGTAATCGTAGCGAAAGCACCTGCGGACGGATACACGCTGCTACTCGTCACTTCCAGCACGCACGCGGCAAGCCCGGCGGTGTTCAGGAAAATCCCCTACGATCCCCTCAAAGATTTCGCAACAATTTCCCAGGTCACTTTGGCGCCCACGATTCTGGTGGTGCCGCCGTCGCTCGCTGCAAACTCTGTCGCGGAGCTCGTGACGCTGGCCAAGGCGAAACCGAAACAACTGGATTATGCTTCGTACGGCAATGGCAGCACGGCGCATCTGGCAGCAGAGCTTTTCCTCCAGACGACCGGCGCATCCATGATGCACGTTCCATACAAAGGCGCTGCGCCTGCGGTAACCGATTTGATCGGTGGGCACGTGCACATGTTTTTTGATTCCATTCCTTCATCATTGCCTCATGTCAGATCAGGCAAGCTCAAAGCGCTCGCAGTGACCGGCCCGACGCGAGCGCCGGCCGCGCCCGACATTCCGACGGTCGCGGAATCATATCCTGGGTTTCAAGTGACCGTATGGCAAGGCTTTCAGGCACCAGCCGGTACGCCGAGGGCGATCATCGACAAGCTGAACGCAAACATCCTAAAGGTGATGGCGATGCCAGACGTCCGAGAGAGGCTGACCAATCTCGGCGCAGATCCCGTGAGCTCGACTCCTGAACAATTTGCTCAGCATATCGCTCGGGAAAAGCAGAAGTGGGCGGATGTGGTGAAGCGAGCGGGCATCCCGCAGGTGGATTGAATGCATGGACCGTTGGCAGACGTGCGGCGCAGAGGAGCATGAGCACGGGCGCGACGAAAAGGAAGATGCGTGCTCCGCAACGGAGTATGCGTATCAAGTTGTCGGACCACTCCGGTGCGCGGCGCGCTGAAATGGTCTACCTGTCTATCCGTGAAGCAATCAGGGAGGGCAGCCTCAAGCCGAACGAAAGATTGACCGAGCGGGAAGTCGCCGCGATCCTCGGTGTCAGTCGCACGCCTGCGCGCGAGGCGCTCAAGCTCCTGGAAGCGCGTGGCATGGTCTCATCCGTATCGGGCCGAGGTCTGGTCATCGCAGACCTCACCCCCGAAAACGTTTCCGAGCTGTATACGGTCTGGGAACACCTGGAGGGTCTCGCTGCTAGATTCGCCGCTCAACGCGCATCCGAAATCGATATACACAACCTGCGCGAGATCCATCGCATGTGGGATATCCGAAGCGGAATCCAAGCACTCGGCCGCCTCAACAAACAATTTCATCAGGCGATCTACCACGCCGCAAATAACCGGCACTTGATGAGCGCATTGGGTGGCATCGACGACTCGCTCGCATTGCTGGGTGCTACAACGTATGCGGTGCCGGGAAGACCGGCCGAGGTCAAGAAAGAGCACGCCGCGATCGTCGATGCGATTGCGCGCAGAGACCAGGCAGGCGCCGAGAGCGCAGCACAAACTCATATTCGAAAAGCCGGCCGGCTGCGGATGTCGATCATGGCGAGGCGCAAATAGACATTGTGCGGAGTGTTCGGCGGCACGCCTGATAACCATCCATTCGGACAAGAGCGTCGAGAGAAGACAGTGCGAGAAGAGATGCGTAGAACTCCGGAAGCACATCCCGCCTCTTATTGGGCGGCAACCGCTGGAGCGCCACCCGATCTGGCAGCGGCGGATGCGGATGTCGAAACCGATGTCGTCATTGTCGGTGGCGGTTTCACCGGGCTCTCAACCGCATATCACCTGAACCAGCAAGGTCGGAAATGCGTATTGCTCGAGGCCAATGATATAGGCTGGGGTGCGAGCGGCCGCAACGGCGGCATTGCGGTCCCGCGTTACAAGCACACTTTTCCCGCGATCGAAGCGCGTTATGGACGGGAGGTTGCGCTCGATCTCTACCAGGTGGCTCATTCCGCGCTGAATATCCTTGAGCGCATTATTGCCGACTGCCGGATCGATTGCGGCTTCAGCCGCTGCGGCCATATCACGCCGATGGTGCATCAGCGCGACGAAAGACGTTTTGCCGCCGATGTCAGGTGGCTTGCCGACAGGGTGGGCGATAAGATACCTTACATGCTGGACGCCGCGGAACTTGAGGATCGCATCGGAACCAAGTTTTACGCCGCCGGATATTTTGAGCCCAGGGGCGGCGGCATACATCCGTTGAGATATTGTCATGGTCTCGCCCAGGCGCTGGAGGAGCGCGGAGTGCAGTTATTCGTTCGTACGCCAGCCATTGCATGGCAGCGCGATCAAAACGGAATAACGGTTGAAACTCCCAAGGCGCGGATACGGGGCAAATGCCTCCTGATAGCAACCAATGCCTATTCCGACCTGACCGGCGGCACCAGCCAGCTCAAACGGCGAGTAGTGCCCATGGTCTCGTCGCTGATTGCCACTGCCCCACTGCCGAATGAAGTGCGACACAGCGTGCTTCGTCACGGGAACCTCGTGACGGACGCGAAGCGGCTTACCAACTATTACCGGGTCACGCCGTGTAACCGCCTGATGTTTGGAGGGCGGGGTGGAGCAACGAGCAAGGAATCGCCGTCCATTTATGCGAGAATCGAGCGTGACATGCTCGCCATCTTTCCACAGTTGCGTGGAACGCCGATCGAGTATCGGTGGTCGGGGCGGGTTGCCGTGACGGTAGACGGTTTTCCGCATGCGGGAGCGCTTAATGAGCGCGTCTTCTACGCCATGGGTTATAACGGCCGTGGCGTCGCGCTTTCCGCTTTTCTCGGCCACGTCCTCGCGCAGTATGCGTGCGGCGAACCGGTCGCCGCCGGTCCATTGACGAAGGGGCGCTTCGAGCCGATTCCGTTCCATTTCTTACGCGTTCCCGCCAAGCAGGCGGCGATCACGTATTTCAAGCTGCTCGACGCGCTCGGTTTTTGATTGAAGTAAATATGCCGTTGACGCCTGCGAAGATCGGGTCTGTGATCCGGCCTCTTCCTGACTAAGCGTTTTGACGGTTTTAGTGGTGGATTTTTTGACCATGGCTATCTGTGAGGGGCGTCTGCTGAAAACTTCAGGTCGGCGGACACGTATGGCGCCGCGAGCTATTGCAGGGCTGGGCGAACTTGAAATGCCAATTTGGCATCTCAAGTTTTCCCAATCTTCACTCGTGAATCGGAACATGAAATCACCGGGAAACCGACCGATATTTCTTTTGACTGCACGGTTGAGGGCTCCTGTTTCCACCCCGTAGAGCATGGCGAGGTCTGAATGCCTTGACGGAGAAAAGAGCAGACTTGACTTACCAGCAGACCTTTGAGATTCGAACCCGTGGCCGCGGCACGACCGAGATCACCGCCGATGTCGCGCGCCTCGTTCGCGCTTCGGGAATCGCAACGGGTATCGCGC
>JACPTJ010000430.1 GCA_016192835.1 Betaproteobacteria bacterium | reverse complement strand
CGCTTTCGTGCAACGTCTGCGAACTGTCGAATACCCTTGCCATCTGTTGTAGGGCGCGGCTTCAGCGCGCCACGCTTTCGTGCAACGTCTGCGAACTGTCGAATACCCTTGCCATGATCGTTTTCAGTCGCTTTGGGCGCCAGTCGCCTTCACCGCTTTGCCCCACTTGACGATCTCATCCGCGATATATCGCGCGGTTTCCGCGGCGCTGTTCGCGACCGGCGCGGCGCCGTCGCGCGCGAGCCGCTCGACCACATCGGGCTGCTTCAGCGCTTTAACCGCTGCGCCATTCAGCGCGGAGATGATCTCCTTCGGCGTGCCTGCCGGCGCCAGCAGGAAGTATGAGACGACAACCTCGTAGCCCGGAATTGTTTCCGCGACAGTCGGTACATCCGGAGCGATGGGCGAGCGCTGGGCGCTGGTGACCCCGATTCCCAGCAGCCTGCCGCTGCGCACATGGGGCAGCGAAGTAATCAGCGTCGCGATCATGAGCTGAGTGTTTCCCGCGACCACGTCGAACATCGCCGGCGCGGAGCCTTTATAAGGCACGTGCACCATTTTGATTCCAGCCATTGTGCCCAGGATTTCCGTCGCGAGGTGGCCGCCGCTGCCGCTTCCCGCGGAACCGTAGTTAAGTTCGCCCGGGCGCTTGCGCGCGAGCGCGATCAGCTCCTTGACCGTCCTGGCGGGCAGAGAGGGGTGGATGTTTACCATCAGCGGCTGCACGGCGACCTGGGTGATCGGCGCGAAATCCCTGACGGTTTCATAAGGCAGCTTGCGGTAGAGCGAGGGATTGATGACATGGCTACCGTAGGCCATCAACAGCGTATAGCCGTCGGGCGCGGCCTTGGCGACGAGCTCTGTCCCGACGACTCCTCCTGAGCCGGACCGGTTCTCGACGATGACCTGCTGCCCGAGGCTCTCGGTCATTTTCTGCGCGACGATGCGCGCCAGTGTATCGACGCTTCCGCCGGGGGCGCTCGGCACGATCATGCGAATCGGTTTGACAGGATAACCCTGGGCGGCGGCGTGACCTGCCGCTGCAAGGATGGACGCTGCGCACAGCCAACGTATTGTGGAGCCAGGAAGTCGCTTCATGTTTTCTCCTCGTCAGGTGTAGTCCCGTTGTGGATCCATTATAGCTTCAACGTCAGTCCGGCCCGACTGCGGAATAACGTTCTTGACCGTTTTGCGCCGGGATGGCTGGTACGTGGTTCTGGATTTTCCTTCGCGTCCTTCGCGTCCTTTGCGGTGAAGCTTTTTGTCCTAGAAACTTGTAGGCCAGGTCGACAGCAAGTGCCTGCCGATGCCGTTGGTCTGGCGCAATTGATGCACGTCGAGCATCCGGATCAGGTAGTCGCGCGTCTGTTCCGGGCGGATCACGTCCTGCACCGCGTAGATCCCGGCGATGTCGTACACTGAACTGTCCTTTTGCATCTGCTTGAGCTTGTCGTCGAAGCCCGGTTCGCCGGGCCTCAGGCCGAACACCACGGTGACCGCGTAACTCGGATCCATGAAACTCACTTCGGCGGTCGGCCACGCGATGAATTCGTCGGAATTGCGCCCGCCGCCCATGTTGATATAGGCCTGCCCGTAGGTTTTGCGCACCAGCACCGTGAGCTTGGGCACGGTCACCAGCGCCAGCGCGTTCATGAAGTTCATGATCTTGCCGGGCGCGCGCTTGCGCTCGGCCTCGACGCCGATCGCGAATCCCGGCGTGTCGACGAACATCAGGATGGGAATGTTGTACGAGTCGCACAGCACCAGGAAACTCACGATCTTGTCGCACGCGTCCGCGTCGAGCGCTCCGCCCTTATAGAGCGGATTGTTGGCGATGAGGCCGACGCTCTTGCCGCCGAGCCGCGCGAGCGCGGTGACGCCGGCCTTGCCGAAGCGCGCTTTCAATTCGAAATAGCTGCCGCGGTCGGCGATCGCGTGCAGGATTTTGCGCATGTCGTAGACCTGGGTGCGGCTCTCCGGCAGCAGCTTCAGAATGTCCTTGCACGCATTTCCCGAGCCGGCCGGCACCGGTTTTACCGGCGGCGCCTCAGTGTGATTGCTCGGCAGGTAGGACAAAAAGGTCTTGATCGCGTCGAGCGCCTGTTCGTCGGTATCGACCACTTGATCGGCAAACCCGGTGGTGTCAGCGTGCACGCGCCAGCCGCCAAGCTCCTCGGCGTCGACCGGGTCGTTCATCGCGAGCGAGGCGAGCAGCGAGCTCGATACCGCGATGATCGCGCCTTTGCGCATCACGTTGAAGTCAGATAGGCAGCAGTACCACGTCGATGAGCCATAGCAAAGGCCGAGCGCCGCCGATACCCACGGCGATTCGCGCTGGCGCAGGTATTGCTGTGCATCCAGCGCGAGCAGGCTGCCCATGCCGCGCGCGCCCATGTTATCGGGCAGCCGCGCGCCCGACGATTCGCCGAGAAACACCAGCGGAATGCCGCGCGAAACCGCCGCGCGTTTCATCTGGCCGATTTTCTTCATATTGGTCGCGCTGGATGACGCGCCCATCACGGTAAAGTCGTTGGCGACGCAGGATGCCTCGCGGCCGTGAATTTTGCCGTAGCCGGTGAGTTTGCCGTCGCCGGGGCTCTTGTCGCTGGCCTCAGGGTAGGCCGAAGTGGCGAACAGCCCCGATTCGATAAACGTGCCCTTGTCGAACAGGTAATCGATGCGCTCGCGCGCATTCAACACGCCGGCGGCGCGGCGCTTAGCGAGCTTGTCCGGCCCGCCCATCGCGAGCGCTTTCGCGCGCCGCTGTTCGAGATCGTTCAGTAAATCTTCAAACGCCATGTCTATTCCCAAATGTCATTGCAAGCACAGGTTAGGGACGGCGAAACTGTCATCCAATTACGAAATATTCAATTT
>JACPTJ010000437.1 GCA_016192835.1 Betaproteobacteria bacterium | reverse complement strand
TATCGAGGAGGCGACCGTACTCACTCTCTACCTGCTGCCGGCCATGACCGCGATGCTGCGGCCGAAAATTCTCCACGACCTGAAACCGGGAACGCGCGTCGTGTCGCACGATTTCGACTTCGGCGAATGGCAGCCCGACCGCAAGGTCGTGGTCGATCTCGGCGAAAAATACGGCACCAGCGGCGCGTTCCAGTCCAACGTTTTTCTGTGGACAGTCCCCGTCCGGATCGAGGGCGAATGGCGCGTCACCGCGGCGCGCGCCGCCATCGCTCCATTCCGGCTCAGGCTCAAGCAGCAGTTCCAGCATTTCGAAGGCGGCGCCGCAGTCGCCGGGCGGACCGTCAAGCTGAAGCGGGGCGAAATCGATGGCGCGACCATCCGCTTCGAGCTTGCGTTACCGCGTAATCACGGCAAAGTCCAACGGTGGCTGTTCGTCGGCACCGTCAACGGCGACTCAATCAGCGGCGAAATCCGGCTCCCGGGCGGCGAGGCCGTCGGGAACTGGAACGCGGCCCGCGCTGCGGTAGGGCGCAGATTTATCGCGCCGTCGATTCGCCAGTGATCATTCGGCGCGATGAATCCGCGCCCTGCCTTGGGGGGCTCAGCGCCGCACGCCCGGCGTTTCAATCGGCAGCCCGCTCGCGCGCGACGCCATGAACAATTCCAGATCGAGGTACTCGGGAGCGCCGAAGGGCAACATCTCAGCGCGCATGGCCGAGTAGCAGGTCCGGAAGCGACGGTGCAGCGAGCCCGCCGTCTGCCATTCCAGCCGGTAAATCGGATATGCGTTGCCGTGACCCTGGGTGATGGTCTCCGGCCCGAGTTTCTTGCCCCAATTGTCCTGATGGCACTGTGCGCACGACAGGTTCAACTGTCCCAGCCGGCGGTAGTACGTCTCGCGTCCGCGCTCGAAATTGCGGCGATTGTGCCAGTCGATCGAGACGTTTATCGGCATGCCGCGCGACTGCTGCGCGACATACGCGGTGAGCGCGAGCAATTCGTCGGATTCGTAACGCAGTGGTTCGGCCTGCTGGCGACGCTCGCGGCACTGCATGATGCGGCCTTCGAGATTGATCAAGCGCGCGGCGCCGGGATCGAGCAGCGGGTAGCGCGTGGCAACGCCACGCATACTCGCTTTGGCATCGCCGTGGCAACTCGCGCACGACTGGCGGTCCTTACCGGCGGGCTCCCGCCACAACTTCTCGCCGCGCATCACCCACAGCATGCCGGGATTCGCGAAGTCGTCAGCCTGCAGCGCGCGAATGTCAGCGCTCGCGAACTCGATTCCGGACTTCAGCGGAGCCGGTCTCTGCGGTTCTGCTGCCGATGCCGCGGCAGCAAGGAAAATCGCGGTGCAGATACCGGTGAACGAGTGGCCCGCTCGCTGCCGCGCTCGCCCGCGTCGTCCACCCACGAAAACTCGATCTCGCCGCAGCACTGCAGGCAAACTCGCCAAGGCGGATATGTAACGGCGACGCGCGGGCGTATCCATCAGCGCAGAGTAAGCAAATATGCGACGGTGTCTTCAATCTCCTGCGCGGCCAACAGCGGCTTGCCGCGCCAGGCTGCGGCGACCTGGTTGAGACCATCCGTGCGGTAATACGACGGCATGATGGTGTTCCGGTTCAGGCGCATCGAATCGACAATGCGCAGCCGCAACTGCCCTTCGTTCAGCCGCGCGCCGACCCCGGCAAGCGGGGACGCGAGGTTGCCCATGAAACGCCCCCCAGGTACTGTGTGGCACAGGAAGCAGTTGCCGTCGCGCCCCTCAAACACCTTGCGGCCGCGCTCGGGGTCGCCGGCCTCGGCCGTGAGCGGCGCGACGATCGCATCACCGGTTACGCGGTAGGACACGAGCGGTCCGGGCGCGGGCACGGCGCAGCCTGCCGCCACGCCGCACACCGCAAGCCACGCCAACCCGCGCATGCTCCCGATCCCAGCGTTCCCCCCTCCAGGATGGACTTGTGACGAAATCTGGTTACTCACGACCTGCGCCGCAGCGCGCTCAACCAACGGTAATGGCGGCGGACACGGTGACCGCGTAGCCGTTGTCGCCGCTCCACGTAAACGCGATCGTGCCGCTTTCAATGGCAATCGTTGAAAACGCGATGAACGGATTGGCGGCAATCGCCGGGTGCAATTCGGCGCGGAAGACCTCTACGCCGTTATAGGTGCACACCAATCGAGTGATGATGTCGCGCGGCACCAGCGCACCGAGCTGGGTACGGCGAAACCCGGTCTCCATGGGATGCCTGACCAGTGTCCTGATCTCGATTATCTCGCCGGGTTTCGCTGTCGCCGGCACGTCGATGCGCGCATCCGCCACGGCTACAGTTCCTCCAGACACGCAGCGAGGGTCACGATGACGTGGGTGCTGTCGGACCAGAACGAGCCGTCGCTCAATTCGGCGATCGCAACGACGGTCTGCGTATCCGCGAGGCGGATCCGCGTAGCCACGCGCGCCCGCCCGGCGCGCGCCCCGAGGTGGAAGCTCGCGACTTCGGGCAGCGGATTCTTCTCCGTGAACACGTGTATGGCCTTCACGTGAGCGGCCTCGGTCATGGGGCTTTCGACGCTGACAGTGAGCGGCACCATATGGCCGTTCTCGACGAGCGGCGGCAGTCCGAGTTTGACTTTGCCTTTGTTGATTTGCGCCGAGCCAACGAGCCTGCGGATGACCTCCGGCATGTTGTTGGGCGGCGTGCGGGTAGACTGGGCCGTGGCTATTGACGGCAGCGCCGCGGCGGCGGCCAGTCCGCCCGCGGCGGCCAGAAAATTACGACGCGATTCGCGCTTCATGAACCGATCTCAAAAATCCAAAACAGCAAATAGCCGCCGATGAACGCCGATGCACGCAGATAAGATCAAAGACCTTAACGACCTACGGCAAGATTCCTGTGGTATTTCATCGGCGTTTATCGGCGTTCATCGGCGGCCCCAGACTTTTTTTTTGCGGCTGGCCTAAGTCACCGCGCGAACGTTCTACACCATCGTGATCCCGTGGTTCTTCAGCGGGAATGAGCGGATGCGCTTGCCGGTCGCCGCGAAATACGCGTTGAGCACGGCGGGCGCGGCCACGCAGATCGTCGGCTCGCCGACACCGCCCCAGAACCCGCCAGAGGGCATGATGATAGCCTCGACTTTCGGCATTTGCGCGATGCGCATCGAGTTGTAGCTGTTGAAGTTCTGCTGCTCGATGCGGCCGTTCTTGACCGTGCATTCCTGATCGAACACCGCGGACAGTCCGTAGACGAATGAGCCGGCGATCTGCCGCTCGATCTGCGCCGGGTTGACGGCGTAGCCCGGATCGGTCGCGCAGACGATACGATGCACCTTCACCTTGTTGCCGCCGCTCACCGAAACCTCGGCGCACGCCGCCACAAAGCTGTTGAACGCTTTCATCTGCGCCAAGCCGCGAAACACGCCTTGCGGCGCGGGCTTGCCCCATCCCGCCTTTTCCGCCACCGCATTCAGCACCGCAAGATGCTTCGGGTTCTTGGTCATCAGCTTGCGCCGGAACTCGAGCGGGTCCTGGCCCGCCGCATGCGCGAGTTCGTCCATGAAACACTCGATGTAGATGGCGTTCTGGTTGATGTTCACGCCGCGCCAGAAACCCGGCGGTACATGCGGGTTGCGCATCGCGTGGTCGATCAACAGGTTCGGGATGGCGCTGTAGCCGAACTCGAATTCCCCGCTCGGCGCGACACCCTGGAACGTGGCCGGATCCCGTCCCTTCTGCAACGCCTGCGGCCGCACTGCGGTGAGTATCGATTGCCCCGAGATGCGCATGTGCAGGCCCGTGAGGTTGTTGCCCGCATCGAATGCGCCGACCAGTTTGCATTGCGTGACCGGGTGGTAACGGCCCTGCGTCATGTCCTCCTCGCGCGTCCACAGCAGCTTTACCGGTATACCGGGCATCTGCTTGGCGATGAGCACCGCCTGGGTCACGTAATCGTGGAAAGCGCCGCGCCGCCCGAACCCGCCGCCAAGGTGGATCTTGTAGACATCGCACTTATCGGCCGGGAGACCCGAAGCCGCCAGCGTCGCCGCAAACGCGGCTTCGCCGTTCTGCGTCGGGCACCAGACCTCGCAGCGATCGGCCGTGTAGCGCGCGGTGGCATTCATGGGTTCCATCGTCGCGTGGTTCAGGTACGGGTAAGCGTAGACGGCCTCGACCTTTTTGGCCGCGCCGGCGATTGCGGCCTTCGCGTCGCCGTTCTGGTTTCCGACAAAAGCCTGTGGAGCATCGAGCCCGGCTTTCAGAATGTCGGCGATCGACGCACTCGAGACCTTGGCATTCTCGCCTTCATCCCAGACAATCGGCAGCGCGTCGAGCGCGGTCTTGGCCCGCCACCAGGTATCGGCCACCACTGCAACTGCGGTATCGCCAACCTGCACGACTTTTTTCACACCCTTCATTCGCGCGACTTTGGAAGCATCGAAGCTCTTCACCTTGCCGCCGAACACGGGGCATTCCTTGATGGTGGCATTGAGCATCTTCGGCAGCTTCAGATCGGCGCCGTAGACCTGTTTGCCAGTCAGCTTGTCGAGGGTGTCGAGGCGCTTGATGCGCTTGCCGATGAGCTTCCAGTCCTTCGGATCTTTAAGCGCGACGTCCGTCGGCGGAGTAATCCTCGAAGCGGCTTTCGCGACCTTGCCGAAAGTGGTCTTGCGGCCGGAGGGTTTGTGAGTGATCACGCTGTTGGCGGCACCGCACTCCGCGGCCGGCACCTTCCATGCTTCGGCGGCGGCCTGGATCAGCATCGTGCGCGCCGTGGCGCCGCCCCTGCGCACGTACTCGTGCGACTCGCGAATGCCGCGGCTGCCGCCGGTGGAGAAGTCACCCCACACGCGTTTGCGCGCCACGCTCTGGCCGGGCGTGGGATACTCGGTCGTTACTTTCGACCAGTCG
>JACPTJ010000436.1 GCA_016192835.1 Betaproteobacteria bacterium | reverse complement strand
TGGCCACCGACCGTATCGCTGATATCGCATTTGCTATCGAGCGGTACTCGGTGCGTGAGCTGTTGGAGTCTATGAGTCTGCGGAAGTAAGGAAATATTTGCCGGCAAATGCAGATCCGGCGGGCAACGTAACCAAAATTCGACTGCGGTTATAGTTCGGGAAGTTGGTCGAGCGGAGTTGAGGATGGAGTTTTTCGGAACAGAGCCTCTTCGATCACGGCTTTACTGAGCTTTGGCGCAAATAGGTGCATAAATTCGTACGCGTACCCTCTCAGGTAGCTATGGCGGCGCACGACCAGATTGATGGCGCTAGCCTTGAAGAGGTTTCCGGCATCTATCCTGCGCAGATGTCTGTCCAATTTTGGATCGAACGCCAATGTAGCGATAATCGCAATGCCGAGACCCAATCTAACGTAAACCTTGCTGACGTCTGCATCCATTGCACTTAGCACTATGGACGGCTTAAGGCCTTTCTCGGAGAATGCCGTATTGATGACCTGTCGTCCGTCATAGGCCTCGTCATAAGTAATTAGTGGATAGCGCGCAAGCGCCTCCAAGGTTAGCGGGTTTTCTCGCAGAAGCGGATGCCTTCTTGGCGTGACCACGCTGCGGCGCAATTTGTAGCAAGCGATATAAGCGACGTCCTCGTGAATTGCTCCTCTCGTTGAGCATATAGCAATATCCGCATATCCGCGTGCCACGAGCTCGCAGCATTGCCTCGGGTTACCTTGCCGTAAGCTGAGCTTCACCATTGGAAATTTCAGCATAAATCGCTGGACTACGGGCGGCAGCACGTAACGTGCATGCGTGTGCGTCGTCGCTATTATGAAATCTCCTTGAGTGCTGGTCGTGATTTCCTTTCGCATCCGATGGATGTTGTCCACATCGTGAAGCATCCTTCTCGCGATCACGACAAGCCCTTCCCCTTGCGGGGTCAATGACAAGACCTTGTTGCGGCTTCTAATGAAAATATCAAAACCGAGTTCGCTCTCCAGCTCCTTGATCTGGCGCGTTACGCTAGGTTGTGATCGAAACGTTGCCTCTGCCGCATCAGAGATCCTAAGATCATGATCGACGATTTGGCATATGCTGAGAAGCTGACGAAGGTTCATGCGATATCACACAGCTCTGGGTAACTATTTAGAGGATATTAACGGTCTTTGCTTTCTAGTCTAGGCGACTCTGCAAAAACTAAGACCAGCCAGCAACTCTGAGTATACATATATCGAATACTAGTGGTACATTTGGCATTTCCTTTATCATGAATGCGGCGGTATCCTAATGCACCGAGTGATTGATTCGCAGCATTATTCCGTCATTCCGGGCAAAGGCCGCAGTGCCGCCTGCGACCCGGAATCCAGAGAGCTTTCAACAGACTGGATGCCGGCCCCCGGCTTAGAATCTGCCGGGGCAGCCCTTCACTCGCCGGCATGACGATTCGGAGTTGTGAAACGAACTTATGACTCAGGACGAGCGCATTCCATCGCGGCGTGATTAATGGAAGGGTAATAACTCATGGCAAAAACCATCGCTGAGAAAATTCTCGAGGCGCACGTCATAGATGACCGGCAGCGGGTCGAGCCCGGTGAAATTGTGCGGGCGCGCGTAGACCTCTGCTTGCTCAATGACATAAATGGCCCAGGGGCATTTCGTCATTTCGAAAACATGAAAATCGATCGCGTTGCGTCCCCTGACAAACTCGCACTGGTCGTCGACCACTTTGCCCCCGCGCCGAACGCCGCAGGAGCCCGCCTTGGAGTGAGCATGCGCAAGTTCGCAGAGGAAAAGGGCATTCGCCATTTCTGGGATCTTGGCAAAGGCGGGATCGAACACACGCTCATTCCGGAGGAAGGCCTGATTGGCCCTGGAGACATCATCGTTGGGGGCGATTCCCATACGACGACCGCAGGCGCTTTCGGTGCGTTCGGGACGGGCATGAGCTGGGCCGGTATCGCAGCGATTCTTGCGCTTGATGAAACTTGGTTCAGAGTGCCGGCCTCAATGCGCTTTTATATATATGGAGAGAAACCCCGGTTCGTCACCGGCAAAGACGTAATCCTGAAGATAATGCAGGACATCAGCGCTTCGGGCGCGCTCTATAAGTCGATGGAATTTGGCGGGCCAGGCATCGGGCAACTCAACATGGATGAGCGTATGGCGATCTGCAACATGGCGCTCGAGGCTGGGGCAAAGACGGGCATCGTGGAACCTGACGCAGCCACCGAAGTGTGGGCCAAGGAGTACTGCAAGCGTCCCTATACGGTCGTCAGCGCGGATCCGGGCGCAGATTACGAGTCGCGCCATGACGTCGATTTCTCGGTAATGCGGCCGATGGTAGCCAAGCCCTATTCGCCAGATAACGTGGTCGCAGTCGAGGAGATCAAAGGCGTACACGTAGATCAAGTCTACATGGGCAACTGCGCGAACGGAACTTTGACCGACCTCAGGCAAATAGCCAGCGTGCTTAAAGGTAGAACGATAGCCCACGGCACGCGCGCCATCATCGTGCCAGCGACGCAAAAGGTTTATCTGCAGGCGATGGCCGAGGGATTGATCGAGCAGTTCATAACAGCTGGGGCGGCGGTGACAACACCGACCTGCGGCGCGTGTTTCGGCGGGCACAATGGGGCATTGGACGATGGCGAGGTTGCTGTAGCTACGATCAACCGCAACTTTAAGGGGCGCGCCGGACACGCGGGTGCACAGGCTTATCTAAGTAACTCGTACGTCGCCGCGGCCGCGGCGGTTGCTGGCGAGATTATCGACCCAGCTAAACTTTAGAGAGGAACACCCATGGTTTTCGAAGGCGCAATCCATGTTTTCGGGGACAACGTAGATACCGATGTGATGATTGCCGGCCGATATCTCTCGCTCCTCGAGCCTGAGGAGATGGCCAAGCATATGTTCGAAGAGTCCGATCCCGGATTTGTCACGCGCGTGAAGCGTGGCGACATTATGGTGGCGGGCAAGAACTTCGGGTCCGGCTCGGCACGCGAACACGCACCCCTCGGATTCAAGGCGCTGGGCATCAGCTGTATCGTGGCCACAAGTTTCGGACGAACCTTTTACAGAATGTCCGTAGATCTTGGATTGCCTATCATTGAATGCGCTGACGCTGTGGCGTTCGCTAAGCAAGGAGCTTTTGGTCGCGTTGATACGACCACAGGAGAGATTACGCTGGGTGGAAAGTCATTGAGCACGAGACCGTTGCCGCCGTTTGTGCAGGAGATCATTGACGAAGGGGGCATGACCAATTGGGTCAAGCGCGAAGCGCACCGGCGCGGACTAAAACTACAGGAATAACGTGACGCCAGTGCGGCACGCGCTTTTTGTTCTTACCTTGCTGGCATTGTCCGGGCTTGCGGGACCCAGCTGGGCGGCAGCGAGTTATCCGTCGAAACCGGTTCGTGTCGTCGTAGTCTATCCGGCTGGCGGCGGTATCGACATCGTTACCCGAGCTGTCAGCTTGAAATTGTCGGAGGCCTGGGGCGCGTCGTTCGTAATCGATAATCGGCCCGGGGCAGGCACCACGCTGGGAACCGCCCTCGCTGCAAGGGCGCCATCAGACGGATACACGCTACTCATGGCAGATGTCAGTTTTGCGATCAGTCCTGCTTTGTATCGAAACCTGCCGTACGACCCTAAAGACTTCGTGCCAGTTTCGCTGCTGAATCTAGTTACCGACATACTCGTTGTGCATCCAGGTCTTCCAGCGAAATCGGTTAAAGAGCTTATTGCCCGCGCAAAAAGCAGTCCTGAAAAAATCCTTTACGCCTCGCCTGGCAACGGATCGCTCGGGCATCTTGCTGTGGAGAAACTGAAAGCCGAAAGTGGTATCGATCTCGTACATGTGCCTTACAAAGGCGGAGCACCAGCATTGAGCGACGTCATAAATGGCAGCACCCCGGTCTATATTGGCGCTCTCAATTTGCCGTTGCCGCATATCCGAGCCGGCCGCCTGCGCGCTCTCGGCATCACGGGGCTTACGCGTTCCCCTTTGTTGCCGGACCTGCCAACCGTCGCGGAATCCGGCGTGCCCGGATACGACGTCAGTGCGTGGTATGGCATGTTCGCCCCGACCGGGACCCCCAGCGAGATTATTCAAAGGCTCAGCGCGGGCGTTGCGAAGGCCATACGATCCGAAGATATCGTGCAGCGACTCGTGAGCGACGGAAACGAACCAGTAGGTAGTACGCCCGCCGAATTTCACTCATTTTTGGCCAGTGAGATGCTCAAATGGAGTGCAGGGGTAAGAGTAGCCAACGCTAAGATTGACTAGTGGGTCATCGAGGGGCGGGTTTGCGCATACGCTTGTCCAAGAACCACTGTCGGAGCGTCGAATATAAACGAGGAGATCTTGAAATGAGTAACTGCCATACTTTAATTCACCGGCTGATCATCGCGGCTTTTATAGCAATGGCTATGGGTATTCTCTCGACGAATGTGTGGGCACAAGCCTACCCGACCAAGCCGATACGCCTAATAGTCCCTTTCTCGCCAGGAGGCGGTACTGACCTGTTCGGCCGCATTACTGCGGCGAGACTTACGCAAGCGCTGGGGCAACAGGTTGTTGTGGAGAACCGCGCCGGCGCAGGTGGCAATATCGGTATGGAAATCGCTGCCAAGTCAGACCCGGACGGTTACACATTGCTGCTAGGCCACACTGGCACGCTCGCGATCAACCCGGCGCTATACACGAAGATTCCCTATGATCCAGTGCGTGATTTTTCCCCTGTGAGCCTTGTAGCCTATTCTCCGCTGGTGCTCGTTACGCACCCTTCGCTCCCGGCAAGAACAGTGAAGGAGCTTATTGCCCTTGCAAAGAGCAAACGCGGCCAAATCAACTATGCGTCGGGCGGCAGCGGTACCGGTACGCATCTTTCAGCGGAACTCTTCAAGAGCATGGCGGGCGTGGACATTGTTCATGTGCCTTATAAGGGTAGCGGACCTGCTGTCATCGCATTACTGTCCGGGGAGGTCTCAATACTGTTCACTCCGGTGGCGGCAGCAGTGGTATATGCGAAAGGCGGAAGGCTGCGGGCACTTGGGGTAACTGGCGCCGTTCGCTCAATTGCACTCCGCGACGTCCCAACTATTGCAGAGGCAGGATTGCCGGGGTACGAAAGCAGTCTGCGTTACGGGGTGTTGACTCCGGCCAGAGCCCCGCAGAATGTCATTAACACTCTCAATCAGGCGATCAATCGATCTATGGGGTCAGCTGAGGTTCGTGAGCAGCTTGCCAGCGATGGCGCGGAGCCTCTCGTCTCAACGCCGAACGAGTTTCGTACACTTATTCAGAGCGAAATAAAAAAGTGGGCTGCCGTTGTGAAGGCATCCGGCGCCCGCGTCGACTAGGAGGCCGTCGGTGACAGCAGGCGATCGTTTCCCGGGATTCTGCATCTTCGCGTCGAGGTTTTGGACAACGAACCCCATGTGGCGGCCCAGATCTCCACACAGGGCGGGCACATCATTGGAGCGTCGCCGCAAGACTTCGCCGGCTTCCGCGTTAAGGTTATACGCGCATATGGGGCGGGTTGGTGCGCAATGCTCACGTAAAGCCGGGCTAGTCTCACTCTGTGTCCCAAGCTCCTCCCATTCAGTCCTCAAGAGAATGTGAATATGCGAAACAAGCAACCCCTCTCGGGCCTGCGGGTCATCGAGATGGGAAGTCTTATCGCCGGCCCGTTTGCGGCCAAAACGCTCGGCGAGTTTGGTGCTGAAGTCATCAAGATAGAGCCCCCCCGGTTAGGGGATCCTCTGCGTTCATGGCGAACACCCGATGGCACCACTTCCATGTGGTGGCACGTTCAGGCAAGAAACAAGAAATCCGTCGCCATCGATTTGCGCCAACCAGAAGGGCAGGAATTGGTACGACAACTGGCATCCGAAGCCGATGTCGTGATTGAGAACTTCCGTCCCGGCACCCTAGAAAAATGGGGTCTGGACTATGAAACGCTGTCTGTTCTGAATCCGGCATTGGTCATGCTTCGGATTTCAGGTTACGGCCAGACAGGGCCTCTGCGTGATCTGGCGGGCTTTGGTGTCGTCGCTGAAGCAATGGGTGGCCTGCGTTATATCACTGGCATGCCGGGCGAGGTACCAGTTCGCCCCGGGATCAGCATTGGAGACTCGCTCTCGGCGTTGCACGGGGTCATCGGCGTGTTGCTGGCGCTCTATCATCGCGCCGCCAACGGCGGGCAAGGTCAGATGATCGACGTTGCCTTGTACGAATCTGTTTTCAATATGATGGAAGGAGCCGTCCCTGAATTTGACCGATTTGGCGTAGTGCGAGAGCCGGCAGGCAGCGGTCTCCCTGGCATTGTCCCCACCAACGCGTATCTCTGTGCCGATCGCCGCTTTGTTCTGATTGTCGGCAACGGTGACAGTATCTTCAAGCGCTTGATGAAACTAATCGGCAGAGACGATCTCGGCAACTCGCCCGAATTGGCCCGCAACCCCGGGCGCGTAGAGCAAATGGAGAGAATCGATGCTGCTATCTCTGAATGGACCGCGCGATTGCCCTTGGAGGATGCTTTGGATGCATTGGGGCAGGCACGCGTACCGGCAGGGAAGGTTTTCACCATCAAAGATATCATGGACGACAAACACTACGCGGCACGCGGCATGCTGCGTACGGTTCAACTCAATGACGGTTCCAAACTGAAAGTTCCTGGGGTCGTCCCCAAGCTGAGCGCCACACCCGGAAACTTCGAGGGCGGCGGGCCGGATCTCGGTCAACACACAGAATCGGTGTTGGCCGCGATGGGGGTAGATGACGCTCGCATGGAACAACTCCGTCAGAAAGGGGTCATCTGATGTTGCCGCCAACCCTTCAGTTGCGCCACGACAAGGGACGAATAATTCATGTCCACGACGTTGCGATACGAGACGGCCTGCAGATCGAACCGGTTTTCGTTCCCACTGAGGCCAAGGTGCGCATGATCAATGCACTAAGCCGCACGGGCCTGAAAAAGATCGAGATTACATCGTTCACATCGCCCAATGCCATCCCAGCGTTGCGCGATGCTGAAGCGGTCATGCACCAGGTCGATCGGATCCCCGCTGGCGCCTGACTTGCCTGCGGTCGGGGAGACCCTGCCCGGTTATGCATCGGAGGCGGCCATCGGTTTTTTCGCGCCGAAGAAAACGCCGGTGTCCATCATCAAGTTCCTCAATCACGAGATCCAGCAGGCCCTCAAGGCAACGGATCCCCAGTTGGTCTTCGTTACGCGAGGCGTGGCGCGAGCGGCGCTGCACGTCACGGGAGCTGTGGAAATATGCCGGGATCTGCCGCGTCGCCAACGTTATGCGGCCCTACCTTGAAAGCCTGACGTGACGCGCGACGACCATTACGACCGCCGAGCCGACGTCCATCTTCACCGCGATTTGCGCAACCCCAGTTGAGGGCGAGCTTTCTTGCCAAATCGGGTCTGCCGCAGGTGACATTGAGCGAAGCGGCGGTGACGATAGAAATGCTTCTTGCGCCGCCGACGCTCGCTGCGGCCAAGAGGCGGGTCTTCCGCGGCAAGTGGCCGCCCGCAGGGCCGTGGCGAGGCACGAAATAATCACGCAGTCGCAAGTGAGGATCGTGTTTCATATTCTCCCGCTCTCACGCCCTTCCCGCCTCACCATCGCCTTGCAGGCCAATAAACATGCAGGTTTCCGGATTATTCCGCTCGCCTCGCCGCTTCTCCTCCGGGAAGCATAGAATCGTCGCGGGGATTGGCAAGGGGAGCGCGCCCGGACTCGTTAGCCGCATCCTTCTTTTTCGCGAGAGCTACCAGGAAAATGTATCCATCCTTCTGGTTATGGTCGAGGTGCCTGCAGGCACTCCCAAGGACATCGTCCTCGAACTCAATACCGAAATCATCAGAATCCTCCGGATGCCGGACGTCAGGGACCGATTGTCGGGTCTTGGCATGAACGTGGTCGGAAATTCGCCCGAGGAATCTGCCGCGTTCCTCAAAGTCCGACATCGCCAAGTGGGCCGACGTTATCAGGCGCGCGAATGTGAGGCTGCGAGTTTGGTAAGATGTGGTGGCTCGGCAAATGCGAGCGTCCAGCGTCAATCGGATGGGTCCTGACATGCCAGACGAAACCAGCGAAAAACCTGACGCCGCGCACCGGGCAACCGGCCAGCCGCGGCTGGATTTCCAGGAACATCTCGCCGATCTGGATACCCAGGGACTGCTGGTGCGCATCGACCGGCCGATCAACAAGGACACCGAGCTGCATCCGCTGGTGCGCTGGCAGTTCCTCGGTGGAATTCCCGAGGACCAGCGCCGCGCATTCCTGTTTACCAACGTCGTGGATTCCAAGGGCCGCCATTACGATATTCCCGTGGCGGTCGGTGCGCTCGCTGCTTCGCCGCAGATTTATGCGGTCGGAATGGGCAAACCGGTGGCGGAAATCGGCGCCACCTGGATGCGCGCGATCGCGCACCCGATTGCGCCGGTAGCCGTGACCTCCCCCCCCTGCCAGCAGGTTGTCATTACCGGAGATGAGCTGCGGCGGCCCGGCGGTGGTCTCGCTGCGCTGCCGGTGCCGGTCTCGACTCCCGGCTTCGATTCAGCCCCGTACCTGACGGCGACGCTTTGCATCACCCGCGATCCCGACAGCGGAATTCAGAACATGGGTACCTACCGCGCAGCTCTGAAAGCGACTGACCGGCTGGTCGTGCGCATGGCGGCGCGGGTCGGCGGTGCCGGCGGTTACCTGCATTGGCTCAAATATCGCGAATGCAGGCAGCCGATGCCGATTGCGATCGTGATCGGTTGCGCGCCGGTGGTTTTCTTCACGGGGCCGCAGAAACTTGCCATCGACCACGACGAACTGGGGGTTGCCGGCAGGCTGGCGGGCGCGCCGATCAGAAAAACGAAATGCGTGACGATCGATCTCGATGTTCCCGCGGACGCGGAAATCGTCATCGAGGGGGTGATCGACTCCACAGTGCTCGAGCCGGAAGCCCCGTTCGGCGAGAGCAACGGCTACGTGGCGCTCGAGGCGTTCAACATGCCGATGCGCGTCACCGCGATTACGCACAAGCGCGCGCCGGTTTTCACGGCCATCATCAGCCAGGTCACGCCCAGCGAGTCGAGCGTGGTCAAGAAAGTCGCGTATGAGCCGCTTTTCCTCGCCCACCTGCGCGACAACCTGTCGATCAAGAGCGTGAAGCGCGTGGTGATGCACGAGCCGCTGAGCAATCTGCGCCCGGTGATTTTCGTGCAGTTCGCACGCGGCACGCTGCGCACCGAAGTGTGGCGCGGGCTGCAGGGGGCGGCAACCCTGCGCCCGGAGTGCGGCAAGATCGTCATCGCGGTCAGCGAGGACATCAATCCCGAGAGCACGGATGCCGTATTCTGGTCGCTTGCCTATCGCTCGAACCCCATCGAGGACGTCCACATTGCGCCTTATCGCCGCGGGGTGCAGGGTTCGCAGTACGGTCCCGGTCAATCCGAGTCGACGATGCTGATCGATGCCACCCAGAAGCACGCGATGGCGCCGCTCGCCCTGCCGGCGCGCGAGTACATGGACGGCGCGCGCAAAATCTGGGAGGAGCTCGGCTTGCCCGCGCTCTCCGCCAAACCCCCCTGGCACGGCTACACGCTCGGCGACTGGACCGGCAACTGGGAGCGCTTCGCGCGCCGTGCGACGGCCGGTGAGTGGGAGCAGAACGGCATCGAGACGCTGGCGCGGCAGCGCGGCGGCGTCACGCCGGAGACACCTGTCGGCAAAGTGGAAAAGCCGGCGTGAAGCCCGCGCCGTTCATCTACCACGACCCGCGTACGCTGACCGAGGTTACCGGCATGCTCGCGTCACTGGGCAACGCGCGCGTGCTGGCCGGCGGCCAATCGCTGATGCCGATGATGAATTTCCGCTACGTGATGCCGGACCATCTGATCGATCTCAACAAGGTCGGCGAGCTCGCGTACCTGCGGTTCGAGGGCGCCGCGTTGCATGTCGGCGCGATGACGCGCCAGCGCGACCTGGAATTCTCGGCCGAAGTTGGGCGGCACTGCCCGATCCTGCACGAGGCACTGACCCACGTCGGGCACCGCCAGACGCGCAACCGCGGCACCATCGGCGGCTCGCTGTGCCATCTCGATCCGTCGGCGGAACTCGTCAACGTGACGGCACTGCTCGGCGGCACCTTGCACGCGGCGTCGCAGCGCGGCACGCGCGATATCCCGTTTGCCGAATTCGCCGCCGCCTACATGACCACGAGCCTCGAGGCGGACGAGCTGCTCGCAGGCATCACGCTGCCGTTGCCGGATCGCCGCCATGGATATGCGTTCGTCGAGTTCGCGCGGCGGCATGGCGATTTCGCGATCGTCGCCTGCTCCGCGCTGCTCGGTCTCGACCGCAACGGCGATATCACGCAGGCGGCGCTGGCATTGTCGGGACTGGGTCCTGTGCCGGTGCGGCCGGTTTTGATCGAACGCGCGCTCATAGGGCAGAAGCCTGCCGGCGCCGCATTCAAGGCGGCAGCGGCGGAGGCCGCGAAGCTCGAGGCAACCGCCGATGCCTACGTCACGGCCGCGTATCGCCAGCATCTTGCGCGCGTGCTCACCTTCCGCGCTCTCGAGCAGGCGGCGCGGCGCGCGATGGAGAAAGCCGATGGCTGATACGCGGACGATCGCCGTGACCGTCAACGGCAGGGTGCACCGGCGCGAGGTCGAGACGCGCATGACGCTCGCTGACTTTCTGCGCCACGAACTCGATCTGACCGGCACCCACGTCGGCTGCGAGCACGGGGTGTGCGGCGCCTGCACGGTGCTGATCGGCGGTGCGAGCGCGCGCGCGTGCCTGATGCTTGCAGTCCAGTGCGACGGGGAGAACGTTACTACCGTCGAAGGACTGTCCGCCGGCGGGCAACCCAATCCATTGCAGCAGGCGTTTCAGGACAATCACGGCCTGCAATGCGGTTTCTGCACGCCCGGCATGCTGATCACGCTGACCGAGTTTCTGCGCGACCATCCCGATCCCAGCGAGACCGAGGTGCGCGAAGTGCTGAGCGGCAACCTCTGCCGCTGCACCGGTTACCAGCCTGTCGTTGCTGCTGCGCTGGATGCTGCGAAACGCATCCGGGAAGGTGCGTGATGGTCGAGAAGTCGTTTGGCAGGCCGGTCAAGCGCAAGGAAGATCCGGCACTTCTGCGCGGCGAAGGCCGCTACGTCGACGATATCCATCTGCCCGGGATGCTGCACGCCGCGTTCGTGCGCAGTCCGCATGCGCACGCCAGGATAGTCCGCATCGACAAGCGCGCGGCGCTCGCGCTTCCCGGAGTACGCGCGGTGTTCGTTTTTGCAGACTTGCCAGAGTCCGTGCGGCGGCAGACGCTGCCGCTGCTGATGCCGCATCCGGCGATCAAGCAGCCGCTCATGCCTTACGCGCTGGCGAAGGACGAGACGTGTTATGCCGGCGAACCGGTCGCCTGCGTGGTTGCCGACAGCCGCTATCTGGCGGAGGATGCGGCACAACTGGTCGAGGTCGATTACGAGCCGCTGCCGGCGGTAGGCGATTGCCGTGCGGCGCTCGACAAGGACGCTGCGCTCGTCCACGCGGTAAGCGAATCGAACGTGGCGGCGCGTTTTCCGATCAAGGTCGGTGACACCGACCGCGCGTTCAGCGGCGCCGCACATGTGTTTCGCGAAAAGATTTACCAGCACCGCGGCGGGGCGTTTTTCATCGAGTGCCGCGGCGCCGTTGCGAGCCATGAGGCGCCGACGGGCTCATTTACGCTGTATGCTTCCTCGCAAGGCCCGCATCGGCTCAAGCGCTGCATGCTGGACATGTTCGACCTCGGAGACAACCAGGTACGCGTGATCACGCCTGACGTCGGCGGCGGATTCGGCCCCAAAGGTTCTTTCTACCCCGAGTACGTGGACATCGCGGTGGCGGCGAAGGTGCTGAATCGCCCGGTCAAGTGGATCGAGGACAGGCGCGAGAATTTTCTCGCCACGCACCAGGAGCGCGACCAATACTGGGACATGGAGATCGCGGTCGATCGCGACGCGAAAATCCTCGGCGTGCGCGGGCAGTTGATACATGAGACCGGAGCCTACGTGCCGATGGGCGTCGTGCTGCCATGGATTACCGCGACGACCGTGCCGGGCCCGTACGTGATTCCGAACTACAAGCTGGACGTGGTTTCGGTATTCACCAACAAGATCCAGACCACGCCGGTGCGCGGCGCGGGGCGTCCCGAGGCGGTAGTCACGATGGAACGATTGATGGACCGTGTCGCCCGCGAGTTGAAGCTCGATCCTGCCGAAGTGCGCCGGCGCAATTTCATCCGTCCGGAGCAGATGCCGTACAAGGTGGGCATCATTTTCCGCGATGGGCGGCCGGTTACGTATGACAGCGGCGACTATCCGGCATGCCAGGCGGCAGCGCTGGAAGCGTCCGACTACGCGGGGTTCCCGCAGCGCCAGGCAGAAGCGCGCAGGCACGGCCGATATCTCGGCGTCGGAATATCGAATACAGTCGAGGCGACCGGGCTGGGCCCGTATGAGAGCGCGACCGTACGCGTCTCGACCAACGGCAGGATCGTCGTGTATACCGGCGCGACGCCGCAGGGGCAGTCGCACCATACCACGCTCGCCCAGATCGCCGCTGATCAGTTCGGCGTCGACATCAAAGACGTGGCAGTGGTGACGGGGGATACCGCCACCATTGCACTCGGTATCGGAACCTTTGCGGCACGCACTGCGGTCAATGCCGGTTCCTCCGTGCATATCGCGGCGACCGAAGTCGCCGCCAAAGCAAAAAAGATCGCCGCCGGAATGATGGAATGCCTGGAGGACGATCTGGAGCTTGCCGAAGGCTACGTGCGGTTGAGAAGCGCACCGGATGTCAGAAAAAGCCTGCGCGAAATCGCGGTGAAGTCGATCGGCATGCTGGGTTTTTCCATGGCGGGCGGGTTGCCGCCGGGACTCGAGCATACCGCGCATTTCACCCCCGAGCAGTCAGTGTATGCGAATGGCACGCACGTGGCCGAAGTGGAAGTCGACATCGAGACCGGTGCGGTCAGCTTCCTGCGCTATACGGCGGCCCATGATTGCGGACGCGTGATCAATCCCATGGTCGTCGACGGTCAGGTGGTGGGCGGGGTTGCCCATGGCGTGGGCAACGCGCTGTTCGAGCGCATGGTGTACGACGAGAATGTGCAGCCGGTTTCCACCAACTTTGGTGAATACCTGCTGCCGCTCGCGACCGACGTGCCGCACGTCGACCTGGTGCACCTCGAGACGCCTTCACCGCTGAACCCGTTGGGGCTCAAGGGCGCAGGCGAGGGCGGCACGATCGGTTCGATCGCCGCGATTATCAGCGCGGTGGAGAACGCACTGGCGCCGTTCGGCGTAACCCTTGCCGAGGCGCCGATTTCTCCACAACGCATTGTTGAACTGCTCGGCGAGCATGCGCTTGGCCGCACGCGCTGACCCTTTCACCTTGTGGGTGATGAGCATGAACCATTGCACCGCTTTGATTTTTCGGCGTTCATCGGCGTTCATCGGCGGCTAATCACTTTTTCTAGGATCATGGACCGTGACTACGACTTGTAAGCCTTCGCCTGCGCGATGATCTTCTGCCGGTCGTAGTTGTTGATTTCGTCGATCATC
>JACPTJ010000435.1 GCA_016192835.1 Betaproteobacteria bacterium | reverse complement strand
GTGTTGTTCGCTGAAAATCAAAACCATGGGCAAGCGTATCGACGATACGACCGGCGGAAATGTCGGGGTCGAACCGCGCGTTTCTCTCATGTACACCGAGATGGTGGGCCGGCGCGGCTATTCAATCGAGAAATTCGTCGACCTCGTTTCGACGAATGCCGCGAAAATCATGGGGCTTTACCCGCGCAAGGGCGCGCTCGCCGCCGGCGCTGACGCCGACATCACGGTGCTCGACCCGTCCCGGCGCACGACGATCAGGAAAGAGATGTTGCACGAATCCGATTACTCGCCGTGGGAAGGTCACGAGGTGCATGTCTGGCCCGCGCTGACCGTGTTGCGCGGCAAGGTCGTCGTCGACGACGGCAAGTTCCTCGGCGATTTGAAGGACGGCCAGTACCTTCACCGCAGGATTTCTGAAGAAATCCGCAGCGGCGCACTGCTGTGAACGTCAACCCCGCGGCCAACGCCGACAACGGAGCGCGCGTGCGCGAGTTTCTCGCCGACAGTCTTGCGCTGTGGAAGGTCGATGGTGCTGTCGAAACCGGCGTTCTGCCGGTCGTCGCCGTGATCCGCGTCAGCAGCGGCGCCACCGTGTGGGTCGAGCGCCCGGCCGGACACGACGCACCGTGGCGCTGGTTTTTGCGCTGGCGCCACCCGGATATGCGCGAGGAACGCTCGCGTCCGTGCGCGTCGCTCGTCGGACTGTTGAATGCCGTGCGCGGTGCGCTCGGCGTGGAGCGTGGCAGCGCGGTGCGTATTGCGCCGGCGCCGGTGGCCGCGTGATTCCGGTTTCTGTCATCACCGGCTTCCTCGGCAGCGGCAAGACGACGCTGTTGGCGCGCCTGCTGCGCGATCCCGCGATGTCGCGCACGGCAGTCATCATTAACGAGTTTGGCGCGATCGGGCTCGATCACGAATTGATCGAGACCAGCGACGAGAGCTTCGTCCGGCTCTCGAACGGCTGCCTGTGCTGCAACGTGAGAAGTGATCTGGTGCTGACGCTGGGCGACCTCGCGGCGCGGCGCGCGGCGGGCACCGTGCCGCAGTTTGAGCGCGTCGTGGTCGAGACCACAGGCCTTGCGGACCCTGCGCCCATCCTGCACGCGCTGATGACGGATCGCGATTTGTGCGAGATCTACACGCTGGACGGCGTGGTCGCGACCGTGGATGCGGTCACCGGGCTCGCTACACTCGAGCGCCACGCTGAATCGCTGCGCCAAGCCGCGTTTGCCGACAGAATAGTGCTCACCAAGACCGATCTGCCGGGAGCGCAAACAGCCGCGATCAGCGCGCGGCTCGCGACTGTCAATCCCGGCGCGCCGGTCCTGGCAGTCGTGAGCGGTGCGATTGCGCCGTCCGCATTGTTCGATTGTGGACTTTATAACGCGGCCGGCAAGCACCCCGATGTTCACACCTGGCTCGCCCATGAAGCTGCCGCCGCCGCGGGCGGCCACGCGCGGCATCGTCATCAGGACGACATTACGACCTTTTGCGTCGTGCGCGACGCGCCGCTGCGCGCGGTGACGCTGGCGCTGTTGCTCTCGGCGCTCGCGGAGAACTGCGGCGCCGATCTGTTGCGGATGAAGGGCATCGTTCGCGTCACCGAAGAGCCCGACCGTCCGGCCGTGATCCACGGCGTGCAGCATGTTTATCACGCCCCGGTGTGGCTTGCGCGCTGGCCTTCGGACGACCGGCGCACGCGCATGGTCTTCACCGGCTGCAACATTCGCGAGTCGTGGGTGCGCGGCCTGCTCGATCTGCTCGACGCCGAAGTGGAAGACGAAACCGCGCAGCGCGCCGCCGGGTTAGCCGCAAGCTGAAGAGCACCCTCTTCCCCATGAACATCACGCTGATCGAAAATTTCCGCGCCGTTTTCTACGCGCCTTATTACGCCGCGATTGCCCTTGGCGCTTATCGTGCCGAGGGTATCGAGGTGGAGCTCAAGGCCTCGCCGGATGCGGCCAGGACGCTCGAGTCGGTCATGTCCGGAGCCGGCCACGTCTCCTGGGGTGGCCCCGTGAGGGTGATGCTCGCGCTCGAGAAAGATCCCACGAGCCAGCCCGTCTCATTCTGCGAGGTGGTGGGCCGCGATCCATTTTTCCTCCTTGGGTGCGCCCCACATCCTCATTTCGAGTTGAAGGACCTCCTCGACAAGCGTGTCGCAACCGTGTCGGAGGTCCCCACGCCGTGGATGTGTCTGCAGCACGATTTGCGGCTGGCCGGACTGGACCCGGCCAAGGTGAAGAGGATCAGCGGCCGCACCATGGACGAAAACGTTGCTGCACTGCGCTCACGGCAGGTCGATGTAATCCAGGTGTTCGAACCCTTTGCGGCGCAACTGGAAGAAGAGGGGGCAGGTTACATCTGGTACGCGGCGGCGAGTCGTGGACCGACGACGTACACCACATTCAATGCGCCGCGGGCATTTCTGGAAAGGGAGCCGGAAACCGCGCGGCGCCTTTGCCGGGCAATTTACCGTACCCAGAAATGGATGGCGGCAAGGTCGGCCGTGGATTTGGCCGATTTAGTGGCGCCGTATTTCCCGGGTCTTTCGAGGTCGGTGCTGACGGCGTCCTGCCAGCGCTACCGATCGCTGGACGTGTGGAACCGGGGGCCCGTCATGGACCGGCAGGGCTTCGAGTGGCTGCGCGACGCGGGCTTGTCTCAGGGACTCATCACCAAGCGCTATGCGTTCGAGGATTGCGTGGACATGCGAGTGGCGGAGTCTGTGGTCCGGGACGACCCTCCTTCGCTCTGAGCACCCGGACGCCGGTCGCCGCTCATCGATGCTGCCGACATCGGCGGCGCAGCGCGCCGTATTCGCCGAAGATCCGCGGCACCGGCGGACCCGCGAGCCATGGCAGATCGGCACACCGCCAGATGTGGTGGTGCGCGTCGACGATGGGTGTTACTGCGCGTCGAGCAACACCACATCATCCGACTCGATCGACTCGATCACCGCCTCGAATGCAGCGACGGTGTTGATCATCTGCGCCGTCGGAAGCGGATAAGGCACGCGGCCGGCGACGGCATCGGCGAACGCATCGAACTCGGCGCGCAGGGTATCGACCGGCTCGAAGCTCTCGCGCTTCGGCTTGGCTCCCGTCAGGCGCACCACGATCTCGTTCTCGCCAACCGCCTCGACCGAGCCCTTGCGGCCGATCACGTGCACGCGCCAGATGAACGGCGACGCCCTCACCGTGGCGAACATGCCGCTTACGCCGCTTGCGTACTCGAACATGACGGACACCGAGTCGTGCGGGTCGGGCTGCGGCTTGCGCGTAACCAGCCGCGCGTACACCCGGCGCAGCGGACCGCCGAGGTTGACGAGCGCGTCCAGGACATGCAGCCCGGCGCCGGTCATGCCGCCGCCCGGCGATTCCGACGGCAAGTCGCGCCACGGCGAAAAATGCATGCCCGAGTTCTCGTTGCTGTAATGTCCCTCGATAGATCTTGCGGGCGTAGCGCGCGTGATCGATGTTCATGTGGCGGAAGCGATTCAGTACCGCAGATTCGATCGCGCGTAAACTCAAGTAACCAGCGCCAGTAAATCCTCATGGATGGATTGCCAGGGTTGATCAAGGTTGACAGTCCGGATGCTGATCTTGTGGCCTTTATGGGCGTAGGAGGATGGCTTGCCAGCACGAATGATTTGCCCTAGCATGGGTTGAGAGCTGCACGGGGATCTCAAGTTTGAGGAGAGTAACCCTGTCGACTCCACTGAACACAAGAGCACGCTGCTCGAGTTCAATGCCCAAACTGAAGCTATCAGAGAAATGCCGCAAACCGAAATGGCTGTGCTGTTCGCCGACATCGCGGGCAGTACCAAGTTGTACGATACACTGGGCGACGCTCAGGCCAAGGCGCTGATTGACGAATGCATTGGCATCATGCGGGGTGTGGTAGCGCGCTATGCCGGGCGCGTGATTAAGACCATCGGCGACGAGATCATGTGCGTCTTGCCGGACGCCGATAGCGGCCATCTTGCCGCCACCGACATGCAGTTCAGGATAGCGGCTCTGCCTGCCGTCTCCAACGTCAAGCGCGCGATCCGGGTCGGCTTTCATGTCGGTCCAGTGATCGAGGAAAGCAGCGATGTCTTCGGCGACACCGTCAATATGGCGGCGCGCATGGCGGGGTTCGCCAGGGGCATGCAGATCATCACCACGTTGGCGACGGTCGAGCGGCTGTCGCCTGCGCTGCGGAGTTCGACCCGGCAAATCGCGGCGCTGTCGGTCAAGGGCAAGGGCGACGATATCGAGGTTTGCGAAGTCATCTGGCAAGGTGGCGACGACCTCACAATGAAGAGGTCGTCAATCAAGGCGCTGACGACACAGATCGAGCTTCACGTTACCCATGGCGCCAGGGAACTTGTCCTGGACCAGGTAAACGCCACCATCTTGCTCGGCCGCGATGCGGCCTGCCAAATCGTCCTGGCGGACCGCATGGCCTCTCGCGCGCATGCCCGAATCGAGCGCCGGCGTGACAAATTCTTTCTGGCCGATCTGAGCACCAATGGCACCTTCGTCACCTTCGCCGGCGAAGCCGAGATCGCGCTGCGGCGCGAGGAGGTGATGCTGCGTGGCCACGGACGTATCGCGTTCGGCCATAGCATGGGCGAGTCGAGCGAAGAGACCGTAGATTTTGCGGTGCGCGGCTAAACCCGAACGGGCCGGCAAGCACGAACAAGCGGCAGGCGAGGCACCTTGGCTTCCCTCAGATCGTGGTTTTCGCCGTGCCGGGCTTGAGCAGGGCCCTGCCGCGCGACTCCGGCGCGCTTAACAACCCCGCCGGAGGGACGGTCTCCAGTTTGGCTCGCACCGCTGCCTCCGCGCAGGCGACGGAAAAGCTCACGTTGACATCGGCCCTGCTCGCTCCGGCCAGCGCAAAGCAATTCTGCCCGAGCTTGGCATTCAGCGGTTTGACAACGGCCTCCTGTATGATGTCCGTCGCACTGCCTTCGGGCAGCTGCAATTGGAACTTGCCCGAGTCGGCCATAAGTTGCACGTCCAGCACCTGACGGATGCCGCGCAGCTCGCGCAGCAACAGCCGCGCGCTCGCGGCATCCGGCAGTCCTGCGATGTTGAGGTTGATTTTCTGCGCGCCGAAATTGAAGTGCTGCAGGAAAAAGTTCTTGGAGAATTCATCGCCGACCAGCTTGCCAATCTCACCGAGCGCCTGGTCCTCGGTGGCCCAGCTCCGCGCCTTGGGGCTGATGGTATTGAGGTAGATTTCCTCCCCGCTCGCCTTGTCGATCGCTTTGACAGTCCATGAAGTCAGGACGGTCTTGGTGATGGTGAGGCCGGACGCCGCAAGCTTGGCCGAAAGCTGTTTGACCCTGACTTCGCCCTGGATATGAAAGTCGGCCGTCCCGGCGTTCGGGCCGGTCTTCGCTTCACCTTCGGCTGACCAGACGCGAAAACCGAAAGACTTGATCCTCTCCTTGACCACGTTCTCGGCGAGCTGCGATCGGTCGGGGAGCAGGGCCTGCGCGGTGTCGGCGTTGCGGATCGCCATCAGGATCGAAATTTTCGGGTCGCCGTTGTTGCGGATGAAATCAACACGTTCTTCCTTGGACATCTGATTGAGCGACTTCTGCACGTCGCGCACCTTGACCACTGCGCGCGTCTCGGTTTCGATCAAGCCGTCCTTGCCCGTCGCCGGCGCGCCTTCCCGGATTACGGTCTTGATAAACGTGCCCGAGTGCGACAGGAGTTTTTGCTCGATCATCGCGTAGTTTTTGTCGAGCGAGCTTTTGTCGATGTATAGGGCCAGCGCTTTTTCGACCAGTTGCCGCTTGGCGTCGGCGCGCGCTTCGGCCCGCGCCGCAGCCGGGTCGCCGCTAAATTTTGGGTCCTCGGGATTGGCGAGGCCGAGAGCACTGATAACCATGGTGCCGGGCTCTTGGAGGGGATCGGCCGCGGCACCTGCACCGCCAGCCGCCGGCACGGCGCTCGCCGACGGCACCGATGCTGGGGGAGCGCTCTGTGCAACGGGCGCGACCGCGCCGCGGTCCTTGCCCAAGAACAGGTAACTCCCCCCACTCACGATGGCCAGTATCGCCGCAGCTACCCCAACCAGTACACCGGTGTTGAATCGGGCCCTGGCTGGCGCAGGCGTCTGCGCCGACGCCGAAATCGGGGTCGGCGCGGCGGTTGCGCTCGACGGCGCAACGGCGGGCGCGCTCGCCGCAGCCGCAGGGATGGTCCGGTTGACGACCGTCGCATCGTTGACGGCGACCGCGTCCGCATTGAGATTGACAAAGGTTTGATCGCCACTTTGGCGGGCAACGGCCGCTTTGATCGCCGCCGCAAACTCCGCTGCGGTTTGGTAGCGTTCCGCCGGGCTCTTGGCCATCGCTTTTTTCACCACGGCGTCCCACGTCGGCGGTAGCGTCACGTTCAGCATCGACGGCGGCAGCGGCTCCTCCTTCAACACTTTGTGCATGACGGTGGTCACCGTCCCCGTGAACGGCTTTTCCCCAGTCAGGAACTGATATAGCATCACGCCGCAGGAAAACAGGTCGCTGCGACCGTCCACCGGCTGGCCAAGGAACTGTTCCGGCGACATGAACGACGGCGTGCCCAGGACGGTGCCGGCCTGGGTCAGTTCCGAGGTCTCGATACGCGCGATGCCGAAGTCCGCGACCTTGACCCTGCCATCGGCGAGCAGGATGACGTTGGCCGGCTTCATGTCGCGGTGGACTACACCATGCGTATGCGCATGATTGAGCGCGTCGAGCAACTCGCCCATGATGCGCTCGATCTCCTTCGGGACGAAGCGCTGGTTGGCGTCGAAATAGTCCTTGAGTTCCCGGCCCTTGATGAATTCCATGGCGATGAACGCGACGCGCGGGCTCTCGCCTTCGGACGGCGTGTGATCGCCTTCGGCGACGGCTTCGCCGTAATCGTAAATCGCGACGATGTTCGGGTGGTTGAGCCGGCCCGCGGCCTGGGCTTCGCGCTTGAAGCGCGCGAGAATTTCCACCGCCTGCGATTGTGCCAGTTGTTCCGGGCGTATGGTCTTGATCGCCACGGTGCGCTCGATCACGGGGTCGAAGCCTTCATAGACGACCCCCATCGCGCCCTTGCCGAGCTCGCGCCGAATTTCGTACTTCCCGAGTTTGGTCAGTCCGGACATATCGGTTCCCCGAAAGCGCGCACCTGGAACTGCCCGCAAGAATTGCGCGTCGATCCCTACGGGGCGCGCAGTGACTCCGTCAGCAGCGCTGAAGGAACGACATTACTTGTATTTGGAATCGATTTCGTAAACGGCAGTCTGCACCAGGCGCTGCACCATGGTGTCCAGCCCGACCCCGCCTTTGGCGCTCTGCGACACGCCCAGGACGCTGGTCTGCTTCGCGCCCACTTCCATTTTTAGTTCCTTATAACCCTGGGCGACTTGCTCGGTGGTATTGGCGTCCATGATCTTGTAGCGCATGCCGATCAGCCACACGCCGGTCGAGTCCTGGGTCTGAACCGAGCCTGTAGCTTGGCCCGCGACCGACCCGCCAAGCCCGCCGAACATGCCGATTATGCCGCCAATCGACCGGCCGGAGAAGCCTTCCTTATTTTCGGCGATCTGTTCAGCCTTGAGAATATCGAATTTGACGATCCACTTGGTCGTCTTGAGCTTGCCGACCTGCATGGTCTTACGCGCCTTGTCGACATCGCCCAGGTTGTAGGCGAGCGAGATCTCCTGCAACAGGTTGCCGAGGTTGTTGCGTTCCAGTACCGTAAAGTTCGCTTGCGACAGTTCGAGCTCGGCGAAATCGGCAATGTTGTTGGGGCCGAACTTTTGCGCAAAGGTGGCGTGGGTGCTTTTTACTTCACCGGGAATGACCACCAGCGCCGGGCCTTTCGTGCCCTTGTTGGCATATTCGACCTCTTTGTAGGCCGCGACATCGGCTGCGGCGTTGGCCTTCTGCGAAGTCTCGGTGCCGGCCGTCGGCGACGGATTGCCGAAGGTTGGTTGCGCGAGAATCTCGCCGCTCAACGCGGCGAGAGCGAATACCGCCGCGGCCGCGGCGCATTTGAACGGAATGAATCGCATCATTTTCATGCTTTTCTCCTTCCTGTGAAGTCGTTTCTTTCGGCTTGCCAGCGCCGGCTACCGGGCGCCGGCCTTCTGGCAATAGTCATTGTACAACTGCGCGACGACCTCGTCGGCCCGCTCGTTGATCAAAGTGAGCGCCATGCCCATGATGTCGCGGCCGGCATAGCTTTCATTTTTGGCGCCGGCTTGGGAAACCATCTTGCCGTTCGCCCCGGTCAAGGTGAAGTTCATGCTGATACTCACCTGATTGACATTGACGATTGCATTGCGGCTGGCCTGCGTCGCGATCACTCCGCGCAAAATATACTGTGCCGCGAGACGTTTCGACGCGCTGATGGCCGCGTCGGGGTCGTTCTTGAAATAGGCGTTGATTTCGGCTTGCGCAACCTGTTTGCGGATCTCCTCCGGGGTGTAGGTCCTGAGACCCAGGGATTTCAAGCGTTGATTGATCGCTTCGATATGCGTGCTGTATGAAGCCTGGCCTGCAAATATGACGCCGTTCCGGTCCTCGCCGATCAGCACCATGATTTTCTGGTTCCTGATCTTGTCCCGGCATGGCGTCGCGAGCAGCGACTGCACCTTCGCCTGGCGCTCGGCCTCCATCGCTTTGTCCGCCTGGTCCTCGTTGGAGAACTTAAAACCCTGCGCCTGCGCCGCACTTGCTGCGGACAGCCACGCGAACAAGATAATCAACAGAATACGCGTCATGAAACGACCCTGGCACCAAGACGCACGACGAATCAATATTTCATTTAATCTTACGCTATTTCAAGTGCCAGCGCACACGCCGTTACCAAAACCCCAGGGCTTCGTCATTCATCGCGTCAAGTCGTTGATGTAACGTAGAAGAAGGATACTCCCGGGCACCGCCAGACGAAAGAGGCGGCAACAGACAAACCGGACCCACGGCTACCGCGCCACATCTTTCTACCGGGGACTGCCCGATCGCCAATGGCTGCTTTACGGCACTCTCAGGCAACCTCGTGGCGAATCGCTTCAAGAACTTCGGGAGGGATTGAGGGCAACCTTTTAATGCGTGCAATCAGACTTTCCCTTTAAAACAAAGGCCGCTACCACCGTGATATTGTCCATTCCCCCGTTGTTGTTGGCTTCGTTCACAAGCTTTGTGCACACGGACTCCGGCAGATCGTTGCTTGCTATTATCATCAGCGCCTGATTGTCCGCGACCATCTCACTCAGTCCGTCGGAGCAGAGCAGAAGCCTGTCTCCGTCCATAATATTAATCTCGGTTACATCGACCTCGAGCGCTTCGTCAAGTCCGAGCGCCCTGGTGACTAAATTTCTGATTCTGGACCCTTCGGCCTCCTCTTTCGACATGAGGCCCTTGCGAACATATTCCGCAACTACCGAATGGTCGTCCGTCAGCTGGGAAATCGTGCCGGACCTGACAAGATAGGCCCTGCTGTCTCCAACATGGGCTATGCTCAGCCTGTCGCCGTCTGCCAGCGCGGCCACGATGGTGGTCCCCATTCCCTGCCACGAGGGATTGTTTTTCGCCGCCTCGCATACGACCTGATTTGCAAGCCTGATCCCGGATACGAGCCGGTTCGATGCATCGGACCGTCCGGAGTCGTGGGGACCGATGAGCGGCTCAACCCCGGTGCATGACTTTCTTATATAGCCGCTTAAGGCCTCGACCGCCATTCTGCTGGCTACTTCGCCTGCGGAATGTCCGCCCATGCCGTCGGCCACGATAATGAGTCCGAGGTCCTTGTCGGCAAAAAAGCTGTCCTCATTGTTCTTTCTCGAAAGTCCCTTGTCCGTAAGTCCGTGCACAAGTATCTTCATGCGGCCCTCATTGTTGGCGCTGATTGAATATTGACCCACCCATAGAACGCGACCGTGGCCACGGGATATCCAGAAAAGTTGCGGCGTGCTTTCTTCCAGAGGGCTGCCTTGTGGCGTTCTCTCAAAGTCACGGTCCAAGTCTCGCAGTCTGTTTCTCTTTGCCAACTAACAGTGATTGGAGAGACCGGCGTGTCTCTCCATCATAGATTTCAAAAGGTGCGTTGATATGCATAGGTGCTTGATTGACAATAACTCTGTTTCAACCCAGTCTCTATATCAATATTTGGAGCAAACCCGGACAGGATAAACGCTAAATATGGATTCTCCCCCCGTCTTTCGCGGATTCCAAGTGCGGCACGAATGAGCGTCTGCTTACTTTCGCGGTCTTGCCGTTGATAAACAATTCAAATTTCGTGCGCTGCTCGACCGGCGGGTTGCCCGGCTTTGCGCCCGCTGAAGTGCGACAGAGCCACCGACACCCGAACAGCCGCGTTAAAAACGCGGCCGCCTTACGAGAGATTGAGATCCTTGTGCCGGATCCCCAAGAAAATCGGCTCGGCCTCGCGCCGGTGGATGTTGATCTTGGCGTTGTAGACCGAACGTGTCAGGCCATGCTTGTCCCGGACCGTGTAGTGAGTCACCGAGAATGTGCCGTCGGCGCGGCTCTCACCAGTCAGATAGCAGCGGACATCTTCGATCTGGTCGCCGGAGATAACGAGGCCCTTGAGCTGCTCCAGGGTCGGCCGTGAACCGCCCCGGGCTTTCCGGATCGAGGATCCCGTGCGCGTCCGCCACATAAGTCACGCCCTCTTCTTCGACCAGATGCCCCTCGCGGGTCAACAGTCGCAGGATGCGCGTGATGATCTTGCCGAGCAGCGCCTGGAGCTGCTCGCTCGTTAGCGCGGGCGCTGGATGGAATGCCGGCGCACCTTCCTTGCCGGTGTGATAGACCCCATCGAGCACCAGACCATGCAGATGGATGTTCAGGTTGGCGGCCGAGCCGAAGCGCTGGATGAGGGTGACGGCGGCGCCACGCTGCATCGTGCATCAGGTCCGGCCGCAGTGCGAAGCGGTAGGCCGGCTTCTCGTGCCAGTGCAGTTGCTGGCGGATGCCGCGCAGGTTGGCGTAGGCGAGTTCGCGATCGAGCACCGCCGCGACTTCCGGCGCGGCGAGATCGGCGTAGCCGACGATCGCGTGCGGACACCCATTCACGTCGGCAACCGACTGCACCCAGGCCACCTCGTCCACTTCCCGGCCTGGCGCCACGTTCGCCTGCACGAACACCGATTTCACCACGCCGTGCGGCTTGGCTTCGCTGCTGAACTCAGCGGCAGAATAATCGCGGCGCAGCGCGCCGTACTCGCCGAAAATCCGCGGCACGGGCGGGCCCGAGAGCCACGGCAGATCAGCGAGGCGCCAGATATGGTGATGCGCGTCGACGATGGGCGTCACTGCGCGTCGAGCAACACCACGTCGTCCGACTCGATCGACTCGATCACCGCCTCGAATGCGGCGACGGTATTGATCATCTGCGCCGTCGGAATCGGGTAAGGCACGCGGCCGGCGACGGCATCGGCGAACGCATCGAACTCGGCGCGCAGGGTATCGACCGGCTCGAAGCTCTGCACCCTGGGCTTGGCGCCTGTCAGGCGCACCACTATGTCGTTTTCACCGACCGCCTCGACCGAGCCTTTGCGGCCGAACACGTGCACGCGCCAGACGAACGGCGACGCCCTCACCGTGGCGAACATGCCGCTCACGCCGCTTGCGTACTCGAACATGACGGACACCGTGTCGTGCGGGTCGGGTTGCGGCTTGCGCGTAACCAGCCGCGCGTACACCCGGCGCAGCGGACCGCCGAGGTTGACGAGCGCGTCCAGGACATGCAGCCCGGCGCCGGTCATGCCGCCGCCCGGAGATTCCGACGGCAAGTCGCGCCACGGCGAAAAATGCATGCCCGAGTTCTCGTTGCTGTAATGTCCCTCGATATGCAGGATTTCGCCGAGTTCCTGCCCCGCGACCACGCGCCGCAACTCGCGCATCGAAGGCCAGAAGCGCTTGTTGGTGCCGATCCCCAGCACCACTCCGGCCTGCTTGCACGCCGCGACCGAGCGCACTGCATCGGCTTTTTTCATCGCCAGCGGCTTTTCGCAAAAAACCGCCTTGCCCGCCGCGGCGGCCGCGATGATCTGGTTCGTATGCAGCGAATGCGGAGTCGCCAGCACTACCGCCCGCACGCGCGGATCGGTGAGCGCGTCATTCAGATCGGTCGACAGTTCGAAATTGTGATGGGCGGCGAAGTCGCGCACGGTGTCGGGTTCTTTGCTCACGCCGCGCACGAAGCGCAGACGCTCGCTCCTCGCCTGCACCGCGTTGACGATATTCTTGCCCCACCAGCCGAGGCCGATGATTGCTGCGTCGATCATGTGAGTTGTCCTTGCAATGCGGGGAAGCGGGAAGCATAGCAATACTCATCCCCGCGGGCAATCGTGATGATGACGCGTCGGGCCCATCCCGGCGGCGCGCTCGCGCGCCAACCGCTGCCGTGATATATAGTCACGCCGTGCACAAAACCAGAGAAATCCCATGAATTCCAAAACCCAGTCCAACGCAGGATCGTTCGAGCCGCCGGTGTGCGCCGCATTCGACCCCAAACCATGCAAGCCGCGCATCACGCTGCCGCCGCATGCCTGCGACACGCATGCGCACATCTGCGGGCCGATTGCGCGCTACGCCTATTATTCCGAACGCATTTACACTCCGGCCGATGCGCTGCTTCCCGATTACCGGCACATGCTCGCCACGCTCGGCGTTGAACGCGCAGTGCTGGTGCAGCCGAGCGTTTACGGCACGGATAACACCGTCATGCTGGAAGCGATGCAAGCCGCCGGCCCGCAGTTTCGCGGCGTCGCGGTCGTCGCGGAGGACATCTCCGGGCAGGAACTCAAACGCATGCACGACGCCGGCGTGCGTAGCGTGCGCGTCAACATCGTCGACGTCAAGGACCGCAAAGCGGGAACACTGCCGCTCGAGGCGCTCAGGAAGCTCGCGCTGAAAATCGCACCGTTCGGCTGGCACCTGGAATTCCTGATGCACGTCGACGAGTTTCCCGACCTCGACCGCATGCTCGCGGATTTCCCGGTGGATACCGTCTACGGGCACCTGGGCTACATGCGCACCGACAAAGGCATCGCGGCGCCCGGCTTTCAGGCGTTATTGCGGATGATGCAAAGCGGACGCGCGTGGGTGAAACTGACCGGACCGTACCGGATCTCGACGCAGCCGCTGCCGCATGCCGATACCAACGCTTACGCTCACGCGCTGATCAAAGCGGCGCCGCAGCAGGTGATCTGGGGCACCGACTGGCCGCACGTAATGGTAAAAGGCACGATGCCGAACGACGGCGACCTGTGCAACCTGCTCGGTGACTGGGTTCCCGACGCCGCAACGCGCAAGCAGGTGCTGGTCGACAATCCCGCGCGGCTTTACGGCTTCAGGTAGGATTTTGTCCGCCATGCTGCCGCATGGCGGCCACTCAACAGTTACAGTATACTGTACAGTAATCTGCTACTCATCTGGGAGCCTGCCATGGGATTTACCGCCAGCGACGTTGTGCCCTTCACCGTGGCACGCGCCAACCTCTCCGAGTTGGCCGAACAAGCCAAGGCCGGCGCCGAGAAGATCATCACCAAGAACGGCGAGAGTTATGTCGCCCTGATCGATGCCAGCAGACTGGACTACTACCATCTGCTGGAACGCGAGCGCATTCACCTTCTTCTCATAGAAGATGCACGGAAGGGACTGGAAGACATCAAGGCGGGGCGCGTGCAGGACGCCGACAAAGCCATCGCGAAGCTGCAGCAACGCCGCAAGGCCAAGTCAGCAACGGTTACCCGGTCAGCCAGGCGGCGTGACTAGAAGCGGTCTCAAAAATACTCCCTCGCCCCGCGTCAGTGGGGAGAGGGCTGGGGTCCTAACCCTCTCCCCCTGAAAAGGTGGAGAGGGGATTTTTGAGATGGATTCTAATCCGCTCTAC
>JACPTJ010000030.1 GCA_016192835.1 Betaproteobacteria bacterium | reverse complement strand
GGTGATCGCCCGCCAGCCCACCGCGCGCACGCGCGCGGCGAGCGGGAAGGATGCGTCGCCGGCGTGGATGACGGTCAGAGAATCCAGCTTCAGATCGCCGAGCGCGGAACGCATCGATGGCGTGAGCGCGGGCGCCGTGGTGCGCTTGATTTCGAAGCCGAGGCGCCGCCGGCCGCGCACGACCATCAGGTCAAGTTCCGCCCCCGTGTGGGTACGCCAGAAGTAGCATTGATCGGGCCGGACTTCGAGCTGTTGCATGAGCTGCTCGATGATGAACCCCTCCCACGAGGCGCCCACCTTCGGATGGGACTCCAGATCGAGCTGCGTCGGCAGGTCAAGCAGGGCGTGAAGCAGCCCGGTGTCCCTGACGTACAGCCGCGTCGCGCGCACTTGCCGCTTGCCGAGGTTTTCGTGCCACGGCTTGAGCTGCCGCACGACCAGGGCATCGGTGAGCTTGTCGAGGTAGCCGCGGACCGTCGTGTCGGCGACGCCGAACGAGCGTCCGAACTCCGACGCGTTCCAGAGCTGGCCGTGATGGTGCGCCAGCATGGTCCAGAACCGCCGCATCGTGTCCGCCGCGACGTTGACGCCGAGCGCCGGGAGGTCGCGCTCGAGGAACGTGCGCAGGAACGCCTGCCGCCATTGCATGCTCTGGGCATCGCTGCGGGCGAGGAACGCGCGCGGGAACCCGCCCCGCAGCCAGAGCCGGGCCGCCATCTTCAGCCCCACCTCGCGCACCGACAGTCCGGGCAGCTCGTAGTAGGCGATACGCCCGGCGAGCGACTCCGAACTTTGCCGAAGCAGCGCCGGGGATGCGCTGCCCAGCAGCACATATCTGGCCCTGAGAGGACGCCGGTCGGCGAGCACCCGCAGCACGGGAAACAGTTCGGGCCGCCGCTGTATCTCGTCGAGCACGACGACGCCCGACAGCCCCTCCAGCGCCAGCATCGGATCGGCGAGGCGCGCCAGGTGGGCGGGATTCTCGAGATCGAAGCGGGTGCTGCCGCGCGGGCCGGCACCGAGCCAGGCGCGCGTGAGCGTGGTTTTGTACCATGAAATCTCGGTCTTAACAACCGAATTTTCATGGTCTATAAATGCGCAATGCCGCTGTCCCGACTCAACAATCAATGCGGCGTGGTCCCTGGTCAGTCATGCAGGCCGGGGAACGTGCGGTGATTCTTGTTTAACTCGGCCATCCCGGCTACGCTCGGATTGAAGGAATGGCGAAGGTACTGGAAAAACTCTTCATCGGCCGTGCATCCGCCTTCGGATTCGCCTTCGTAAATCAATGCTTGTCCGGAGCGCATGGCACAAGCCACATTCTTGGCGAATTGCGTCTCGCAGTTGGGCCACACCAGGAGCACGGTGTCGTCGTCGCCAGGCAACAGATCCACGGCGTTGCCATGGTAATCGAGGCGGACGACCTCTCGGATGGGATAGCCTTGCTTGCTTGAGCGATCGGCCGTCCGGTAGTCCGTCCAGTCGGCGGCCAGAATGTTAATTCCGCGCTCGCCGAGACGGGCACCATCCGGATCCGGAGCCGGCTTCAAGGACCTTTTTTCCAGCCAACAAGGTGGCCAGAGCATCAATCACTTCGGCGGTGACCAGACAGAATCCGATCTCCGCGAGAAAACGTTTGCGTTGCGCGAACAACAATTCGGCCTGGTCCGAACATTCCCACAACTCACCGGACGGATACTCGCTCGCCGGAAGGCCGGGGGGAAGCGACGGTGCGCTCTTTGCGGCTTCCAATACTTTGGGAATCCCGGTGGCTTCAGTGATCATCGATCGTGGTTCGTGGTTCGTGGTTCGTGGTTCGTGGGTCGTTGTTCGTGGCTACCAGATTCGCTTCACGCCGTATTTCGCGAACAAGGGGTCCGAGGTAATGACCGGCAATTTCTCCTCTATCGCCTGGGCAACAAGCAACCGGTCAAAAGGGTCGCGATGGTGAAACGCTAAAGCGGCGACCCGCGCCACATGACGAAAATCGATTTGCAGTTGGCTGAACCCATTGGCCGCGAGCTGTTCCGGAATAAAGCGCTCGATAGCATCGGGGAGTTTGAGTTTGCCCAGGCTGAGCTTGATGGCCATCTCCCAGACGCTGACGAGACTGAGTAAGCATTGGTTTTCCGAATCGGCAATCGCTGCCCGTGCCTTGCGCGATAACGCCGGCGCATCCTCGATCCACCATAGAAAAACATGAGTGTCGAGCAGCAGACGCACTACATGTATTCCCCGAAATCTTTCGGCGTGGCGTCGAAATCAGGCGCCGTCCAAATCTGGCCTTTCGCCGAACCCGGTTTGCGCAATTGCCGAGGCGGGGCCAGCGCGACCAGCTTGACAACCGCTTTATTGTCCTTGGCAATGATGACCTCTTCCCCCAGCATGGCTTTTTGCACCAGCTCCGAGAAACGCGTCTTGGCTTCAGCGATATTAAATTGGGACATGAGACCACCACCGAATGTATATGACCATCCTACATGACCAATATGCAAAAATCAAGAAAGTGTGCGAACCCACGCAGGGCGCAGATTTATCGCGCCACCGATACGGCGGAGATCATTCGGCGGGGTCGGTCGGCGCGATAAATCTGCGCCCTACGGCATGGGCTCTCCCGCTACATCGTGGATCGTGGGGCGTGGCTCGTTGATCGGTCCTGGGGCGGATCACGTGGGTGAGATGATTAGAAATCCTACTTGTGTGTAACTAATAATCCTACTAAAATAGCACTCGTTATCGCGTTGGAGAGAGAAAAATGCTGCAAACCCTGAGACGCGCCGGCGGTTCGCTGGTCATGACCGTTCCTAGAGCTTTTGTCGAGCAGAATCAGCTTCAAGAGGGGGCGAAGGTCGACCTTCTGTTGGAAGGGGCCCGCATGACCGTCAGTGTGCCGCGCAAGCGCCGCTACAAGCTGGACGAGTTGCTGGCCGAGATGCCGGGCAAATTACCTCGCGTCGAGGGTTGGGATGCCATGAGGCCGGCCGGCAAGGAAGTGCTCTGATGGCTTACACCCCGGATCGCGGCGACATTGTGCATCTGCAATTCGACCCGGCTTCGGGGCAGGAAATGAAGGGGCCGCATTTCGGACTGGTGGTCAGTGCCAAGGTCCTTAACAGCCGGGGGCTGGCGATGATCTGCCCCATCTCGCAAGGCGGAGCGCCTACCGCCCGGACCTACGGCACGGTGGTCACGCTGATGGGGTCGGGCACGGACACGCAAGGAGCAGTCCATTGCCACCAGTTGAAATCCCTGGATTGGCGGGTGCGCAAGGCGAAGTTCAAAGAAGCGGTCCCGGCGGCGATTATTGATGACGTGGCTGCGCGGATCGAAGCAATCCTGTTTGGATAAGAAAAGTGACCGCCGGTGGTTTGTGGCACGTGGGGCGTGATTGGTTTCAATTTCATGCCACGAGGGTTATTTCCTGACGCTGGCCACCCGACTCCACAATCAATGCGCCGTGGTCCCTGGTCAGTTGTTCATTTGCGTTCAGCAACTCGACACCATAAACGGTCCCGTCCGGGGCGATATCGATGTTCATGTCGTCGCTGATCTTGATCGTCGTTACCTGGCCCAGCTTCTCATGGAATCTTATATATGCAACGTTATATTTCGGATCGTAACTAAGCTTCATAACAACCTCCGGTCACTAAAAGAATTTTACGATCGCTGTAATCACCAACCAGCCATCTTCTTCAACAGCATACGCCTCAACCTGTTTTGTCGAGTATCGTCTGTTATTCCACTCACTGTCGAAAGGAAAGTTACAGCGGAATCCTGTCCTGCCATGTTTGGCGGCGAAACGTTCTCCGCGTTCGATCGTTGCAATAACCTCTTCTTCCGTCGCCCCACGCTCTTGCAATCGATCCCGGGCATGTGGATGCAGTCTGACTTTCATAAACCGTGAGTCGTGGCTCGTTGTTCGTGGCTCGTGGTTTTAGCCAAATAATTCGGAGTGCGTCCCAGTACGAGTATGGTTACGCGACGCGCAAAATATAGCACAAAGGCGCTTGCAGGGGGGGCGGCGAGGTTGGCGCGATCGGCGCGATGAATCCGCGCCCTTGCCGTAGTCGTGGTTTCATTTTTCCTGACCTTGCTTGTCTGGTTTGGAAACTCGCTCCTGGTGAAAAATCTCCAAAGCGCGTTCCAGAACGATGCGATCGGTCACATCTTTGGCCCGTACGGTCTGTTTCGTTCGCAGCAATCCCTCAAGATTGATGGTCTTAACCGGAATGCCATCCACTTCCACGGTTTCTGCGTAGCTTTTCAACGTTTCGTAGGTCTCACCACCGGCATTGAACATGATGTCCACGACAAAGGCGTCGGCCACGCGTATCGCCTCCCCTTCCTCGAACCAGGCTGGATCGAGTTCTCGCGCCGACTTATCCGGCAGCGCCAACAGCGCTTGCTTGACACGCTCACCGGTCTCGATAGTAGGCGGGACCAGCACATCGATGCCGGTCGTAGCACGGTGGTAGCCATGAGCAAATAATGCGTATCCTCCGATGAGCAAATAGTCCACCCCTTGCTCGTTAAGCGATCGAATCAACGACTTCAGGTCGTCGAATGTGGCGGAGCGGCTATATTTCTCCATTATCCGGATACGGATGCGGTTTGGGCCATGCCTTTAACCAGGCATTCGTCCCACTGTTGATCGGCTTCTGCATGGGAACGGAAATGATAAACCCCTTTCGGGATAAACGTGGTTTTCCCCGTGGGCAAACGGTGAACTTCCTCATTGAAATGAGCGCCTTCGGCAAGCAATGCTGCCGATGCCGATAAAACAATTGGCTGTTCCTTACGATGGCCTATGGTTTTCATGGTCGTGGATCGTTGATCGTAGTTTTGGCCAAATAATTCGTTTAGCCAAATAATTCGGAGTGCGTCCCAGTACGAGTAAAGATCACCGTCTCGTTCTTCGCGCCCTCGTTCCTGACCGTATAGAGCAACAGCCAGTCTCCCCCTATGTGGCAGTCGCGGTGGTCCTGCCACTCGCCCTTCAGCGGATGGTCCTTATACTCGGGTGGCAGCGGCCCGTCATCACCGATCAGCAGGAGCATGACTTTTTTCAGCTCCTGCATCTTGTAGCGGCCGCTTCTGGCCAGACGCTCCCAGTCCTTTTCGAATTGCGAAGTGCAGCCGAAATTACGAACGCGCTTTACCTTTAAGGCCATCGAATAATTCCCGTGTTGACTTGAACCGTCCGCGCCTCATGGCGCGCGCCTCTTTGATGGCGGCAATGGTGACGTCGTTCGGAATTTTTACGTCGAAGGGAAGGCCACGGCGCGCGACGATCTGCCGTAAGGTGAGCCGAATAACATCGCTCACAGACAAGCCCAATTCTTCCAGCACAAGTTCGGCGTCGGCCTTGAGCCCGGGTTCGATACGCGATTTGACGATTGCATCGGTCATGGTTGACTCCAAGTCATCTGTGTGCCCACTGAGTACACAGAATACGCGTCCCAAGGGTAATTATCAAGAATAGACGCATCGATATCGTGGAACGTGGCACGCGGGTCGTGGGGCGTGGTTCGTGGGTCGCCGCGCCGACTGCGTTGAACTTGTGCTTCATGCTGATCGCGAGCCCGGGCGGATGAAACGCTGCACCTAGCCGAGTACGGCCTCGATCGCCTTGGCGAGGCTGAGGATCCTGATACCACGCAACGACTTGCCGAAGAGGTGGCCGAAGTCACGCAGATCGCCGGTAGCGAGAATGTCGGCATTTGCGTGCACCGCGGCCGCGAGGATGGGCGCGTCCTTCAACGGCAGGCCGTGCTCCAGCGCCCATGCAACGAGCGGCGCGGGCGCCTCCGCAACCACTTCGGTCATCGGCAGCAGGTCCGCCAGACGCTTGTCGAACGAGTGGGACTTGCGCGTCAGGTTGCGGCGGGCCTCCTCGAGCGCATGCGCCGAGACCATCAAGTCGCAGCGCCCCGCGCGGGCGAGTAAAAGCAGCGATTGCGCGCGTCCCTCCCGCTGGTGCGCAGCCGAGAAAACGACGTTCGCGTCGAGGAAGACTTTCACGCCTTGGTGCGCTTGATTGCCTTGGGGTGCTTGATAGCCGCGGCAACGCGCGCTGATTCGGCCGCGGTGAGCCGGTTGGCCTTTTCGAACCCCTTCACGCGCGCGTCGCTGTAGAGTTCGATCGGATACACCGCCGCCGGGCGCAGGACCACCGCCCCGTCGTCCGTCGCCTCGACGATCAACGTGGCAGCGCCCTCCAGTCCGAGCTTGCGCAGCACGCCCGCCGGGAGCGAGAGCTGCCCTTTCTTGCCCAGTTTCACGATGTCCATGCCGCCTCCATATTTCCGGGATTCCGGATTATGGCATATCCGGTGTCTCGGCGCTTCACGCCTGTCACACCCCGCCGCCCTGCTCCAATTCGTGGTAAGTGGTACGTGGATCGTGGATCGTGGCGCCCCCGTCATGCGGGCGACTTCGTGCACGGATAGCGCCCGTTGTTCGGCGGGATCGGCGCATTCGGCGCGCTGAAGCCGCGCCCTTGCCGTGCCCTACAGCCGTGCCCAACGCCATCGCCGTAGGGCGCAGATTCATCGCGCCGCCGCAGCAATCGCCCTTCTTGCCCGATACCAGACTTCGCCGATTAATTCGTGAAACACGTAGCGCGAAAGCCTCAGTCCCTCCGCAGAAGGAAGAAAATCCATCACACTGAGAGGAGCGGTAGCTCGAAAATCCATCGGCGCCCGAATGACCTTGATACCCAACGATTCGAAGGTGCGGGCTGCTCGAGGCATGTGAAGGACGTCGGTCACGAGAACGATCGTGTGGATTTTCAGCGGGGCCAGCCGCGCGAGGATGTATTGCGCGTTTTGCCGCGTGTCGAAGCTCTGGTCCTCGACGATCGCCACCGGCTGTTTGAGTTCGGTTTCGATGAAGTCTTTCATCAACGCCGCTTCGCTCAGGTTGCCTCCATCGGGTTTCCCGCCGGAAACGCTCAACGGCAGCCCGGTGGCCTTCGCAAGTCTCGCGCCGTAGCGGCTACGCTCCAGAGACGGGGCGCCGAGAGTCTCGCCTCCCGGATATTCGATCGCCCCAAGCCGTCTTCCCCCGCCCAGCACGACGATCATCGCGCCCTTCTTGGGCAGGTCGTGAATTCGCGCGGAATCCAGCGGCGGCGATGCCGCCTCGAACGGTTGCACCAGCAAGCGGCTGACGCCGCTGACCGAGAGCAGGACGAGTGCGAGCAGAGATGCGGCTGCCAACCAGCGCCCCCAGCGCCGCTTTCCGCCCTGCCACAGCCCGATCGCCATCAGGCCGAAGAACAAGGTCGGCGGAAGAATCAAGTTGGCGATGAGATTGGTGACGGTCCAGATCAGAGTATCCACCCCTCACCCCGTGGTTCGTGGTTCGTGGCTCGTGGAGGCGGATCGTGGTTCGTTAGAACCGGTGATTGGTAATTGGTGAAAAAACACAAGCTAATCACCAGTTACTAATCACTAATCACGGCCTTTTGGTGGCGGAGAGAGTGGGATTCGAACCCACGATAGGATTTTGTCCTATACGCCCTTAGCAGGGGCGCGCCTTCGGCCACTCGGCCATCTCTCCGGTTGTTGCCATACCCAACACTAACGTACCAAGCTCCTCGTCCCTAGCCGCATAGTGGCCAAAGGCGCTGAGCGCATAGATTTACGACGGCTACGCCGTGGCCACTCGGCCATCTCTCCGTTTTTCACTACGCAAAGGATAGCACATAGCGGAAAAACGTTTCCCTCTCCCCCGGCCCCTCGCCCGCAAGCGGGCGAGGGGAGATTAAATATCCCTCACGCCGCCTGCTCGAGCCCGAAAGCCTTGTGCAGCACGCGCACCGCGAGCTCCATGTACTTCTCGTCGATCACGATCGAGATCTTGATCTCGGAGGTCGAGATCATCTGGATATTGATGCCCTCTTCCGCCAGGGTGCGAAACGCGGTGCTGGCGATGCCGGCGTGCGAGCGCATTCCGACGCCGACCACCGATACCTTGGCGATCTTGTCGCCGCCCTGCACCTCGCGCGCCTTGATGTGCGCTGCGACCGGCTTGAGGATTTCGAGCGCCTTCGCGTAATCGCTGCGGTGCACGGTAAACGAGAAATCGGTCAGCCCGTCCTGACCGACGTTCTGCACGATCATGTCGACGTCGATGTCGGCGTCGCCGATCGGCCCGAGGATCTGATACGCGATGCCGGGACGGTCGGGCACGCCGAGGATCGTGATTTTGGCTTCGTCGCGGTTGAACGCGATGCCTGAAATAGTCGCGTGTTCCATTTTTTCGTCTTCCTCAAACGTGATCAGCGTGCCTTCGCCTTCTTCCTCGAAGCTCGACAGCACGCGCAACTTCACCCGGTATTTGCCCGCGAATTCGACCGATCGAATCTGCAGGACCCTGGAGCCGAGGCTCGCCATCTCGAGCATCTCCTCGAACGTGATGGTGTTGAGCCGCCGCGCCTCGGGCACGATGCGCGGGTCGGTGGTGTAGACGCCGTCGACGTCGGTGTAAATCTGGCATTCGTCGGCCGTGAGCGCGGCCGCGAGCGCGACACCCGTGGTGTCCGAGCCCCCGCGGCCGAGCGTGGTGATGTTGCCGGCGGCGTCGATGCCCTGAAAACCGGCGACGACGACGACGTGGTCCTCGCGCAAATCGCGCCGGAGGTTCTCTTCGTCGATGCTGACGATGCGCGCCCTGGTGTAGGCGTTGTCGGTCACGATTTTGACCTGGCTGCCGGTATAGCTGCGCGCCTTTATGCCGAGATCCATCAGCGCCATCGACATCAGCGCGATCGTGACCTGCTCGCCGGTCGACACCATGACGTCGAGCTCGCGCGGGTCGGGATGCGCCTGGATTTCGCGGGCGAGCGCAAGCAGCCGGTTGGTCTCGCCGCTCATCGCCGACACCACCACCACGATTTGATGGCCTGCGCGTTTCCAGCGCGCGACGCGCCGCGCGACGTGCTTGATGCGCTCGGCGCTGCCGACCGAGCTGCCGCCGTATTTTTGAACGATGAGTGCCATGAAAGCCGCGTCTGCCGGATCAAAGCGTTGAATTTTATCGCATTTCGACTGGAAAAAGTAGCGCAGGGACGCGCGGACACGTTAGCGACGCAGTCGCCCGTTCGCGGGCAGCGCGCCTTCACCCCCGCTCCCAACCCGGATGGCTCCGCCAACGCCGTGTCGCGGTGGTGCTCGCCTGCAATCGTTCATCTGAAATCAGACATTGGATGGCAGGCGAGGCGCCTGCGCTACAGGATCGCCTGCGCTACGGAAACTAAATCGCGATTCTTATGTCAATTGGATATTCAATTTTTTTTTCAGGGATACCGCAATGAGACTTGCCGGCAAGACCTTCAAACCCCGCCACCTTCGCCAACGCCTCGGGCTCAACCAGCAGCAGTTCTGGTCCGCGGTCGGCGTGACGCAAAGCGGCGGCTCGCGCTACGAAACCGGCCGCAGCATGCCGAAACCGGTGTTCGAGCTGGTGCGCCTGGTGCATATCGAAGGCATCGATCTGTCCCGCGCGCGCGGCGAAGATTTCATGATCGCCAATCGCCTGCGCTCGACCAATCCGGCGCTCTATCGCCGCCTGATGCGCGAAGTCCGCGGCAGCGGACGCTAGCCAGAGCGCCATCACCGGGCGGTATGGCGCGCGCGCGGTGCTATAATTCGCGCTTTTCCGCGCCCGCCCTCCCCGCCCGATGCGCATTACCCGCAGGCTTGAATTCGACGCCGGCCACCGCATCCCCAATCACGCCAGCGAGTGCCGGCACCTGCACGGGCACCGCTACGCGATCGAGGTGACGGTCAGCGGCACGATCGTGGCCGCCGAGGGCGACTCCGAACAAGGCATGGTCGCCGATTTTGCGGGCATCAAGGCGCTGCTGCACAAGCACATCGTCGAGCCGTGGGACCACGCGTTCCTCGCGTATGCCAAGGACACGCCGGTGGTCGACTTCCTGCGCTCGATTCCCGGTCATCGCACGGTGCTGTTCGATGCGCCGCCAACCGCCGAGCATTTGTCGATCACCGCGTTGCAGATACTCGAAAAAGCGTTTGGCGCCGCCTACGGCAACCGCATACGCGTCGAGCAGGTCAGGATTTACGAGACGCCCAATTGCTGGGCGGACGCGACCCCAATTGTTTGCGATGGCGATGAGCACAGCTGTAGGACGCGGTTGTAGGGCGCGGATTTATCGCGCCGAATGACCTCGCACCGAATGACCTCCGCCGGATCGGCGGCGCGATATCGGTGGCAACCGGAAGAGCAGGAAGATTTTGCAACAGCGACAAAACCGCTTTGCGGTTCTTCCTTCACGCCGCTAACGCGCTGCGCTTTGGCGAGAAGCTCATCTTTAATGTTCAGCGTGATTCTCATAGATTGTTGTTCGTTGTTCGATCCAAGTACCACAAGCGACGAATCGCCGCCCTTCAGGCTACCCAGTTTTCTATCTTCAGACCTTTGATGCGCTTGAACTCGCGCACGTTGTTGGTGACAAGAATCAAATCCTTCGCTATTGCCTGAGCTGCGATCCAGAGATCATTGCTCCCAATCGGCGTGCCGGCGCGCTCCAGGAGGGCACGGATCTCTCCATACCGTCGCGCCGTTTCCGCATCGAGCTCGACAATTGGCACTACCTGTTGCAACTGCTTCAAGACCAGTAGAGCCTTGGCTTTCGATGCACTTTTTTCGGCGCCAAACAGCAGCTCACCAAACGTAATCACCGACATCCCTACCTGCCCTGGCTTCAAACGGGCAAGCCTTTCGCGCGCAGCAGGCGGATGGTGTTTTGCGATGTAAATGCAGGTGTCCGTATCAAGCAGATAGCGAAGCGTCATCAGAGATCCTCACGCTTTTCCGGAGGGTAATCTTCAATGTGATCGGGAAAATCAGAAGGTAGCTGGCCCAGCAAGTCTGTCAGGCCGGCCAAGCTGCGCTGCGCTTTCCTCAGGACCACTTCATCGCCGCGGCGGAAAATCTCCACTTCCCCGGTGTCGAACTGGAATTCCTTGGGCAGGCGGACCGCCTGGGAATTGCCGCTCTTGAAAACCTTGGCTGTGCTCACGGCCGGCCTCCTTTAATGATGTACATACGCAAAGTATATACATTGCCCGGCGGCCGGACAAGTTCGTGATACGTGGTTCGTGGTGCGGGGTCTTGTGGCGAGGTGTGGCGGAAGGTGTGAGATTCGAACTCACGAGGGCCTTGCGGCCCTGCCGGTTTTCAAGACCGGTGCATTCAACCGCTCTGCCAACCTTCCTATCGAGCCTTACGTAACTTCGTTACATCGCTCGATCCCTCTCCCCCAACCCCTCTCCCGACGGGCGAGGGGAGCGTCGAGCGAAACCAGCCTGTCGTCCGGTTTCGGAATACTCGGTAATGGGGCATCGTTCGGATCCCCATTTATAATACCACGTATTATCAATCGCTTGCGAAACACAGACCGATCGCCAGGCAATGCTATACTGATTGAAACTTTGCACCGCTTTGGGTAGTCTTACGCAGGAGCCGGAGTTCCGGCGCTACGAGGAGAGAGATTCAATGCAAATCAACCAGAACCCCTATCAAACCCCGGTCGCGGCAGGTGAAGTCACGCTGCAGCAGCAGCAAGTGCTGCGCAATACCTACCTGCTGCTGGCGCTGTCGCTGATCCCGACGGGAATCGGCGCGCTGATCGGTATCAACCTCAACTTCGGCTTCATGCGGGCAAGCCCGATCGTCTCGTCGCTGGTGCTGCTCGCGGTGATCTACGGCATGTTCTTCGCGATCGAGAAGAACCGCAACAGCGGGCTCGGCGTCGCGTTGCTGCTCGGCCTCACGTTCTTCCTCGGCATCGTCCTGGGGCCGCTGCTGCAGGTGGCGATCGGCTTGCGCAACGGCGGTCAACTGATCGCACTTGCCGCCGGCGGCACCGCAACCGTGTTATTTGCGATGGCCGGGATTGCCACCGTCACCCGCAAGGATTTCGGCTTCATGGGCAATTTCCTGGCGGTCGGCGGGATCGTGCTGATGCTCGCCGTGGTGGCCAACATCTTCTTCGCGAGCCCGGCGTTGTATCTGACGATTTGCGCAGTGTTCGTGCTGTTCAGCTCGCTCGTGATCCTGTGGCAGGTCAGCCAGCTCGTGCACGGCGGCGAAACCAACTACATCTCCGCCACGCTCACGCTCTACATGAGCATTTACAACCTGTTCATCAGCTTGCTGCAATTGCTGATGGCGTTCACCGGCGATCGCGACTGACAAAGCCAGTGGCGGGAAAAGGGCGTCTGCGGACGCCCTTTTTTTCGTTCGTCGGCGAATTCCGTTTCCACAAGGGCGCGGATTCATCGCGCCGATTAGTTGCCATCGGGTTTCTATTGCCGGTCGAACACCGCGATCGATTCGACGTGCGAGGTGTGGGGGAACATGTTGACCACGCCGGCCGCGCTCAACACATAGTCCTTGGTATGCGCGAGCACGCCCGCATCGCGCGCGAGTGTAGCCGGATTGCACGAGATGTAAACGATGCGCCGTGCACGAGATGTAAACGATGCGCCGCGGCGCATCATCGGCGAGCGCCTTGATCAACTCGCCTGCGCCATCGCGCGGCGGATCGATGAGCATGCGGTCGAAGCGGCCCAGCCGCGACAAGCCGGCGCGATCGAGCTTGAACAGATCGGCCTGCACGAACTCCGCCGCCGCGCTCAAGCCGTTGTGCTCGGCGTTTGACCGCGCGCGCGCAACCAGGCTGCGGCTGCCTTCGAAGCCGGCCACGCCGGCGCCGCTGCGCGCAATCGCCAGCGAGAAATTGCCGAGCCCGCAAAACATGTCCGCGATGCGCTCGCCCGCTTGCGGCTCGAGCAGCGCAAGCGCGCGCCGCACCAGCACCGCATTGACCCCGGGATTGACCTGCGTGAATTCGGTCGGTGAGAACCCAATGTTGAGCGCGAACTCAGGCAGCGAATAGTAAAGCACGCCGTCATGCGCCGGATAAAACGGCGCCGCCGACTCGGGACCGCGCGGCTGGAGAAAAAACTGTACGCGATACCGGTCGGCGAATTGTCTGAGCAGTTCTTCGTCGCCGCTGCCGAGCGGTTGCAGGTTGCGCACCACCAGCGCGTCGACGCCGTCGCCGATCGCAAGCTCGATCTGCGGCAAGCGGTCGGGAATCGACAGCGTGTTGACCAGCGCGCGCAGCGGCACAAGCAGCGCCGCGATGCGCGGCGGAACTACTTCGCAGGTTGTCATGTCGGCAACGTGACTGCTGCGTTTTTCGCGAAAACCAATCAGCGCCCCGCCCTTTTTCGGCACGTAGCGCGCCGAGAAACGCGCGCGATGACGGTAGCCCCACGGCGCGCCATAAATCGCCGGCAGGATGCAGTCCGGGCGGATCTTGCCGATATGCCAGAGACTGTCCTCGAGCACGCGCTGCTTGACCGCGACCTGCGCGCGCGCATCGAGGTGCTGGATGCTGCAACCGCCGCAAATACCGTAATGCCGGCAGCGCGGTTCCGTGCGCGCAAATGACGGCCGCAGGACCTGTTGCACCTGCGCCAGTTCGTACTTGGGTTTCTTCAGATACGGCGCATAAGTGACGAGTTCGCCGGGCAGCGCGCCGTTGATGAAAATCACTTTGCCGTCGGCATGCGCAATGCCGCGTCCTTCCTGGTCGAGGGATTCGATTCTGACTGGCTGCATTAGACTATTTGAAACGGAATCGATGCGACGCTTCCTCACGCATTACACCCCCTCGCCCCGCTTGCGGGGAGAGGGTCGGGGTGAGGGGCAGACAATTGACGCAGAATTTCATCCAGCACAGTGCCGGTTCGTTTTAGCGCGTCATCATTCCAAAACCGAACTATCCGAAAACCTTTCGATCCAAGACAAGCTGTCCTCTCTGCATCGCGGACAGTCTGCTCGAGATGCTGCCCGCCATCCAGTTCCACTATCAGCTTTTGTTCAAGGCAGACGAAATCAACGATGTACTGTGGAATCGGATGTTGGCGCCGAAACTTGAATCCACCAAGGTTGCGGTTTTTCAATTGCAGCCAGAGCCGCATTTCCGTGTCGGTTGACGACTTTCGGAGTTTTCGCGCTAATTTTTCCACCCCTCACCCCTGCCCTCTCCCCGCAAGCGGGGCGAGGGAGAAAATCAAGACACATCGAATTTGCGTGGCCCGGCTTCACCCTCTGCCCGGCTTCACCCTCCCCCCAACCCCTCTCCCGCAAGCGGGAGAGGGGAGCGTACTAAACCGCGCCCACACCAAGTCGCTCAACCGCGGCCGCAGCGTGGGCCCCGCAAGCGGGCGGAGCGAATTACGCCGCGTCCCAGATCTCGAGGAATTCCTTCCAGTGCGGCTCGGAGGATTTTTCGAGCGTTGCGCGCACCAGCGCAATTTCCTGTTTGTATTTGTCCGGCGGCAGCACACCGCGCATCAGCTGGAAGCGCAGAAAAACGAGATAGGTGTTGGCGACGTCAGCTTCGCAGTAGCTGCGGATTTGCGCAAGCTTGCCGTCCTGCCACGCCTGCCACACCTGCGAGCCTTCGAGCCCGAGCTTGCCCGGGAATCCAAGCAGGCGCGCGAAGTCGTCGAGCGGCGCCGCACCGCGCGGCTGGTAGAGCGCGAGCAGATCCATCAGGTCGAGGTGCCGCGCGTGGTAGCGGCTGATGTAGTTGTTCCATTTGAATTCCCGGTCGTCCTCGCCCTGGTCCCAATAGCGCGCGGCGCGCACGCCGTGCAGCATGCCGCGGTAGTGCAGCACCGGCAGGTCGAAACCGCCGCCGTTCCAGGACACGATTTGCGGCGTGTATTTCTCGATGCCGTCGAAAAAACGCTGGATCAGCTTGCCTTCGTCGTCCCCGGACTCGCCGGCCTGGCGGCGGCGCTGGAACGCCATCGCCGCGACCTGCTCGTCGCTGACGCCGGCATCGAGGTCGTGGATCTTGCGCCGCCCCGCGATCTCGGGAACTGTCCCGATGTCGAATACCAGGACCGGGATCACTTACGTGTCCAGGCTCCCGAGTTGTTCTGATAGTACCAGCCGCCCTGCGCCTTATCGATCCAGCGCTGCGCGAAGGTAGTGCGGATATCGTTTTCCCATTCCGGCCTGCCGTTGGCGCGCGCGATTTCGCGGTAGAGCGCGCTGCGGTCCTGGTTTTCGGCAGCGACCAGCCCGTTGACCTGCTGGCGCCGCGCGAGAGGAACCGCGTTGGCGTCACGCAGCGCGACAAAACCATCGCGCGTGAGCCCGACTGCGCCGTTGCCATAGAGCGACGCCAGCTCGGCATGGCGTTTTTGCATGCTCGCTTGCAGTGCCGCGATCGCCGGCGTGTTCACTTCGAGATTGGCCTGCGCCGACGCATTGCCCGCGAGCAGCAACAGCAGCGCCAACCAGCCCAGACGCGCAATATTCTCGATCCGCATACGATGCTCCTTATCTGGATTGCGGTGCATTGGATGACGGTGCGGCGGGCTCCCCGGGTTTCTTGAGCTGCCACACCTCATCGATGATTTTGTCGGCCGCCTTCTCGGCTGCCGCCGCGGGAAAGTAGATGTTGATGGTCACGCAACCTTGCAGCAGCAGCGCGGCGGCAAGCGCGGCATTAACGGTCAGACTTCGCATATCGATTCCTCATTCATTTCACAATCACGTTGCCTTCTGTTATTCGCTTCAAACGTTCGATCAGCTCCCGCCAGCCGACGTTACGATTGTAGCCCAACACGGTGATCGCCGGTATGCCACCGCCCTTTACGATCACATAGCCTTGCGGCACATTCTCGATGCCGCCCATCTGGCACACGCCATTTTCCAGCCGGCAGCTCAGGCCCAGCGCGGAATAGCCAAAAGTCTCGAAGAAACGCAGGAAACTGCGCTGGATCGCGGCTGCCGCGCCGGCTCCGCCATCGAGATCGAGGTTGCGCATCTCCACATCCGCCAGCAGCCGCGGCACCTTCCCCAGCGGGCTTTCCAGCACCAGATTCTGCGCGACGACCGTGCCATCGAATACCTTGAACAGTAACGCGCCATCGACCTTCAGCGTTGACTGCTGATAACTCACGGTCGGAATCTCCGCCGACAGCGTGCCGTGCATGACGGGCAGACCGAGCGCGGTCGTGAACTGCTGCATCGACACGAGCGTGATTCCGCCGCTGTAGCGCCAGCGCCAGGTCTTGCCTGCGCCGTCGGCGGCGAAATCGCTGACGGTCAATCCGCCGTCGAGCACCGGGATTTGCATCTGCCGCGTGCGGACCCTCAACCCGCGCAGCTCAAGCGGCAGATCAAAAGCGCCGAACGGCAGGTGCAGCATTTCGCCCCCGGCGACACGCAACTGCGCCGCGCTCGCTTCATCGCTGCGCCACGGCAGATTGCCGTCGAGGCCAAACACCGCGAAACGGCGGCCTTTGTCTTCGAGCGCAAGTTTCCTGAACGCGAGGTCGACCGCGGTCACCTTGCCATCGCGCAATTCGACCGCAACGTCGGCGCGGCCATCGCAGCGCAAATCGGCCAGCACCGTGCCTTGCAGCGCGGGCTTCAGCAGCTTGTCATAAAGCGCCGCGATCCCGAGGTTGGCGCTTTTCACGCTCGCAACCGCGAGCTTGCCGCTCGCGCGCTCGAACGTGCCATGCAAATCGAATTCCCCGATTTCCGCCAGCGCGAGCGTGCCGCGTTCGAGCGACACGCGCTGCGCGTCCAGAGTGCCGGTAAAGTTCAGCGCATGGCCACTGCCGCCGACGAACAACGGCTGCCAGAACACGTCGCCACCTTGCCACGCAATCTTGCCTTGCCATTGCCATTGCTCGCCGCGCTGTTGCGCCTGCAGCGCGAGCGTGGCGGCGATCTTTTCGCCGGCGTGCAGCCCGCTGGCGTCGCCGAATCCGCCATTGGCAACCGTCAGCCCGGCACTGATCCGCGCATCGTGCTCGGCGGTGAAGACCAGCTTGCCGCTGGCGCTGCCGGCATTCGGTTTCGGCCAATCCGCCGGCCACCATGAGGCAAGCCGCGTCAGCAGTCCGTTGCTGATGGCGAGCGTGAATGTGCGCGCCCCCGAAGCTGATTCGACCGCCAGCCGCCACTCCTCGCCTGCTTCCGGCTGCAACGCGAGATCGAGATTTTTGGTCAGCGTCGAGTAGCGGAAGCTGAGCGGGATTTTGGCCGGGGTTTCGAGCGCGCCCAGGGCGCAGATGAGCTGATCGCGTTCCTGCCCGAGTTCAGGGCAACTCGTGCGCACGTTGCGCCAGCTGTTGCCGGCGATGCTGACTTCGGCGATCTGCAGGTCAAGCGCCGTCATATCTGCAGCGCGCAGCACTCCGGTGATTTTGCTCGCGGCAAACGATGGCCCGTCGATGCGGTCGATGGTTACCGTGATTTGCTGCGCGGCGGCGCATGTGCCGAACAGCACGCCGGCGGCGACGCAGATTACCCGCAGGGATAGCATAATTCAGCTGCCCCTCACCCCTGCCCTCTCCCCGCAAGCGGGGCGAGGGGGATATTTTTCTCCACTCTCCCCGCAAGCGGGGCGAGGGAGAAGATCACATTGGAATCAGGCAGGAAAAATCCCGGTGGAAAGATAACGGTCGCCGCGGTCGCAGACGATCGTGACGATGACGGCATTCCTGACCGCGGATGCGACCTGCAAGGCCGCCCACATTGCGCCGCCGGAGGACACGCCGGCGAAAATTCCTTCCTCGCGCGCGAGCCGCCGCGTCAGGTCCTCGGCGTCGGCCTGGGTGACTTCTATAACCTGGTCGACCCGGCTCCAGTCGCAGATTTTCGGCAGATAGGCCACCGGCCATTTGCGTATCCCGGGAATCTGCGAGCCGTCGGCCGGCTGGCAGCCGACGATCTGGATCGCCGGATTCTGTTCCTTGAGGTAGCGCGAGACGCCCATGATGGTGCCGGTCGTGCCCATGCTGGAGACGAAATGCGTGATCTTGCCGCCGGTGTCGCGCCAGATTTCGGGACCGGTTCCTTCGTAATGCGAAAGCGGATTGTCGGGGTTGGCGAACTGATCGAGTATCACGCCCTTGCCTTCGTCGCGCATTTTTTCGGCGACATCGCGCGCCATTTCCATGCCGCCGCTCTGCGGGGTCAGCACGATTTGCGCGCCGAATGCGGCCATCGACTGCCGGCGCTCGATCGAAAGGTGCTCGGGCATCACCAGCACCATGCGGTAACCCATCATCGCCGCAGCCATCGCGAGCGCGATGCCGGTGTTGCCGCTGGTCGGCTCGATCAGCGTGGCGCCGGGCTTGATGTCGCCGCGCTGCTCGGCGCGCTTGATCATCGAAAGCGCCGGACGGTCCTTGACCGAGCCGGCCGGATTGTTGCCTTCGAGCTTGGCCAGTATGACGTTGCCGTTTTGCTCGTTGGCCGCGCCGGGGAGGCGCTTGAGCCTCACGAGCGGGGTGTTGCCGACGAAATCTTCGAGTGTTTTATACATGGTAATTTTGATGATCGTAATAGTGCCTGACACCGATGAATAACCGCATTGCGGACGCCCCACCCTCACCCCAACCCTCTCCCGCCCAGGCGGGAGAGGGAGTGTAATCTCGAAAAGCCGCAGAAGCAGTGTTCCCTCGCCCCGCTTGCGGGGAGAGGGCCAGGGTGAGGGGAAATATTGTCACCCATCTTCACGATTCTCAATAGCTTGCGGCGCGGCTCAACAGTTTTTCGACATAGCGCGCTACGCCCTGCTCGACCGTCAGGAACGGCGCATCGTAACCGCTCGCGCGCAGGGCACCAATGTCGGCCTGGGTGTAGCTCTGGTATTTCCCCCGGAGTTCCGCCGGGAACGGGATGTATTCGATGACGCCCTGCTGCTGCATGTCGCCAAGGCTCAGCGCCGCCTCGTTGGCGTGCGTGCGGCAGGCATTGACCGTCGCCACCGCGACATCGTTGAAGCTTTGCGCGGCGCCGGTGCCGACGTTGAAAATGCCGGATTTCCCGGGATGGTCGAGGAAGAAAAGATTGACGGCGACCGCGTCCTCGACCGAGACGAAATCGCGGCGCTGCTCGCCGTCAGCGTAGCCGCCGCTGCCTTCGAACAGCCTGACCCTGCCGCTAGAGCGATACTGGTCGAAAAAATGAAACGCGACCGACGCCATGCGCGCTTTGTGCTGTTCGCGCTCGCCGTAGACGTTGAAATAGCGCAGCCCGGCCACCTGCGCGGTGCGCTGGTCCCAATTGCGGCGCACATACTGATCGAACAGGAACTTGGAATAACCGTAAACGTTGAGCGGCGACTCGCACGCGCGATCCTCGCGGAATTCGGGACCGGCGCCGTAAACCGCCGCCGACGACGCGTAGATGTACGGAATCTCTTCGTCAGTGCAGTATTCGAGCAGCTCGCGCGAATACTGATAATTGTTCTGCATCATGTAGCGGCCGTTGGTTTCGGTGGTATCCGAGCACGCACCCTGGTGCGATATCGCGGCGAGCACACCGTCGAAAGTGCCCTCGTCGAGCCCGCGCAGGAAGGCTTCCCGGTCGATGTAATCGGCGATGTCGCAATCGGCGAGATTGACGAACTTGTCTCCCTGCGTGAGGTCATCGACCGCCAGCACTTCGTAGTCACCGCGCGAGTTGAGCGCCTTGACGATGTTCGATCCGATAAATCCGGCGGCGCCGGTGACGGCGATATACATGGCGTATCCTCAATCCTGCTGCTCAAACAATTCTTCGGGACGCACGACCGCGGTGCCGAACTTGCCGACGACGATGCCGGCAGCGCGGTTGGCGATGCGCACCGCTTCGCCGAAATCGCTGCCGCCCGCGAGCATCACCGCCAGCGTGGCGATCACGGTATCGCCCGCGCCGCTTACGTCCGAAACTTCGCGTGCCTGCGCCGGCACGTGGAAACGGCCATCGCGGCTAAACAGCGTCATGCCTTTCTCGCCTTGCGTCACCAGTAACGCTTCGACCTTGAGCTTGCCGCGCAATTGCATTGCGCGCTCGGTGAATTCCCGCGCGCTCTTCCAGTTGCCTGCCACGGCGCGGAACTCATCGAGGTTCGGGGTAATCATCGTCGCCTCCTGATAGCGGGTGAAATCACCTCCTTTCGGATCAATCAGCACGGGCTTGAAATGCCGGCGCGCGATGCTGATCATGCGCTTGATATGCGCGAGTCCGCCCTTGCCATAGTCAGACAATATTACCGCATCGCAACCCGCGATGAGCTTTGCATAATCGGCGAGCTTGGAGCGCAGGATCTCGTGGCTCGGCACGGTTTCGAAATCGACACGCAGCAGTTGGTGCCGTCGCGGCCCGATGACGCGCAATTTGACGGTCGTGTCTATGGTCCGGTCGCTGTGCAGGCGCGCGCCGATAGCCTCCTCGCGCAGCAGCTCCTTCAGCCTGCGTCCCGCTTCGTCCCGACCGACGACCGAGAGCAAGGTTACCCGCGCGCCCAATGCCGCCGCATTGCGCGCGACGTTGGCCGCCCCTCCCGGACGGTCCTCGCTGCGGTCAAACTTCAGCACCGGCACCGGCGCCTCGGGCGAGATGCGGCTCACCTCGCCGAACCAGTAGCGGTCGAGCATCACATCGCCCACGACGAGCACACGGACACGCTTGAGCGCTCTAACTAACTTCTCACTCTTCACTCCTCACTCCTCACTGCGCGATGCCGGCTGTAGGGCGCAGATTCATCGCGCCACACGGCTCGGCGCGCTAAAGCCGCGCTCTACAACTGCGCCCTACAGCCGCGCCCTACCGCTTTCGCATTCATCATTAGTTTTACGCTCTCCCAATGCCAGAATACTCGAGGCCGAAACTGCGCACCATGGCGGGATCAAAGAGGTTGCGGCCGTCGATGATCACCGGCGTCCTGAGCCGGCGTTTGATGTCGTCAAAATCCGGGCTCCTGAATTCCTTCCACTCGGTAATGATCACGAGGCAGTCGGCGCCGTCGAGCGCCGCCTGCGGCGAATCCGCGTAGCCGATTCCGGGAAGCTTCGAAAACACACGTTGCGCCTGCTCCATGGCGACCGGATCGTACGCGACGACGGCGGCGCCGCGCTCGACGAGGCCCGGAACGACGATCCGGCTCGTCGCCTCCCGCATGTCGTCGGTATTGGGTTTGTATGCAAGGCCCCACACCGCGAAGCGCTTGCCGGAAAGATCGTCGCCAAAACGGCGCGTGATTTTCTCGAGCAGCCGCGATTTCTGCGCCTGGTTGACCTGGCTTACCGCGTCGAGAATCCTCGGCTCCATTCCCGCTTCGCGCACGGTCTGCTGCAGCGCGGATATGTCCTTCGGAAAACATGCGCCGCCGTAGCCGCAACCCGCGTACAGGAAATGGTAACCGATGCGCGCGTCCGAGCCGATCCCCTGACGCACGTGCTCGATATCGGCACCGAGCTTCTCGGCGAGATTGGCAAGCTCGTTCATGAACGAAATGCGCGTCGCCAGCATCGCATTGGCCGCGTATTTGGTGAGCTCGGCCGAAAGGATGTCCATCACGATCATGCGCTCATGGTTGCGCTGGATCGGCGCGTAAAGCGCGCGCATGATCTGCTCCGCGCGCTCATCGGCAACACCGATCACGATGCGGTCCGGACGCATGAAATCATCGACCGCCGCGCCTTCCTTGAGAAACTCGGGGTTCGACACCACGCTGAATTCCAGCTGCTTGCTGCGGCGCGCGAGTTCCCCGGCGATCAGCTCGCGCACCTTGCCGGCAGTGCCGACCGGTACTGTCGACTTGTTGACCACCAGCCGATAACCCTCCATGTGGTGGCCGATCGCGCGCGCCGCCGCCAGCACGTACTTGAGATCCGCCGAGCCGTCGCCGTCCGGCGGCGTGCCGACCGCGATGAACTGCACCTGCCCGTGCGCGACACTCGCGGCGGCATCGGTGGTGAAATGCAAACGGCCGGCCGCGGCGTTGCGCTTGACGAGCGGTTCGAGCCCCGGCTCGTATATCGGGATTTCGCCGCGCTTTAGCATCGCGATTTTCGCGGCGTCGACGTCGAGGCACATCACGTCGTTGCCGAGTTCGGCGAGACATGCGCCTGAGACGAGTCCGACGTAGCCGGTGCCGATGATGGTTATTTTCATGCGTTAGTCCTATTCATTTTTTCCCCTCTCCCTAACCCTCTTCCCGCGCGCGGGGAGAGGGAATTTGTGCTCCCTCTCCCGCACGGCGGGAGAGGGCCGGGGAGAGGGCATTCGAGTCAGCCGCGGTTGCGATTTCGCGGTTAATGGTATCGAGCACCGCGACCGGATCGCTCGCCTGCGTCACCGGCCTGCCGATCACGAGGTAATCGGCGCCGGCGGCGATTGCGGCCGCGGGAGTCATGATGCGTTGCTGGTCGTCCGCCTTGCCTGCGCTCAGGCGGATACCCGGCGTCACCAGCAGGAACTTGCTGCCGCATTCGCGCCTGAGCAGTTGCGCTTCCTGCGCGGAGCACACTACGCCGTCGAGCCCGCTCGCCTGCGCGAGCTGCGCAAGTTTCAATGCCGCCGCAGCCGGGTCACCGGCGATGCCGACGTCCGCAAGATCGCTAGCCCCCATGCTGGTCAGCAGCGTCACCGCGATCAGCAAAGGCGGCTTCCGGCTCGCAGCCACCGCCTCGCGAGCCGCTTCCAGCATGGCGCGCCCGCCAAGCGCGTGCACGTTGAGCATCCATACGCCGAGCTGCGCCGCCGCCCGGCAGGCGCCGGCGACCGTGTTCGGAATGTCGTGGAATTTCAGGTCGAGGAAAATATCAAAGCCGCGTTGCACGAGTGTTTGAACCAGCGCAGGGCCGGTGGCAGTGAACAACTCCTTGCCGATCTTGAGCCGGCACGCGTGGGGTTCGAGGCGCGCGGCGAACGCCAGCGCCGCGTCCGCGGACGCGAAATCGAACGCGACGATGACACGCGAAGCGTTCATGCTGCCAGCTCCTTCTCTTCAGTGCGGCGCGGCGAATAGGTTTCCCATTCGCCGCAAGCCGGGCAGTGCCAATAATACTGGCGCGCGCGAAAGCCGCAATTGTCGCACTTGTAGCTGCGCGTATGCTGGTGCACGAGATTCTTCACCAGCTCGAGGTCCTGGCGGCGCTGCACCGGTGCGTCGAGCAGTTGCGCCTCGAGCAGCTTGTCGAGCCCGAGCAACGTCGGGTTGCGCCGCATCTCGTCGCGCACCAATTGGTACGCCGCCTCCGGACCCTGCTGCGCGACGATACAGGTAAACACCACGTTGAGAACATCGAGCGACGGATACTTGCCCAGGAAACCGCGCAGCAGGATCAGCCCTTCGCTGGTCTTGCCGAGTTGCTCGTAGGCGGAAAACATCCGCTCGGCGACCAATGCCAGGTACGCGGGATTTTGCGTCTCGATGCGCTTCCACGCCTCGATGGCCGCCGCAAACAGCATGTTGGCGCGCACGCACAACCGGTGATGCGCAAGCGCCTGTTCGAGATGCGGCCGCGCCGCTTCCGGCCGCGAATCCATGATCTCCCGGCTCGCCATCTCGCAGTAGAAATTGGCGATTTCCTTCTGGTGCGACTGCCCGGTCACAATTTCGAGCTGCTGCGCGGTATCGACCGCTTTTTGCCAGTCCTTTTCCTGCTCGAAAATCTCGAGCAGGTATTTGAGCGCGGATTCCGCATGCGAAGTGCCTTTCAGCCTGGCGAACAACTCTTCGGCGCGATCGAGCAGCCCGGCCTTGAGGTAGTCCTGCGCGAGCTCGTAGAGCGCATCGAGCTTCTGCTGCTGCGGCAGGTCGGCGCGCTCGACCAGGTTCTGGTGCATGCGGATCGCGCGCTCGACCTCGCCGCGCCGCCGGAACAGCGAGCCCAGCGCGAAATGCAGCTCGATCGTCTGCGGCTCGACCTTGACCACTTCGATGAACGCCTCGATCGCCTTGTCGGGCTGCTCGTTGAGCAGAAAATTGAGACCCTTGAAGTAGGATGCCGGAAGCGCGCGCGATTCCGACAGCAGGTGCTTGATGTCGATGCGCGCGGCGGCCCAGCCGAGCGCAAAGAACAACGGCAACGCGAGCAGCCACCAGTATTCAATTTCCATGTCGAGCCGCGATGTTCTGCACGACCATGCTACACGGATTCCGCCACCGCCGCCGCGGACGCCGCCCCGCGCTTGAGACGCAGAATCTCGCGCCGCTGCCTGACGACGATGCCGAGGCTCGCCGTTACGCCGGCCGCGATGCCGATGCCGAAAAACACCAGCAGCACCAGCACGAGCGGCGCCTGCCACTGAGCGCCGGGAAAATAATGCACCACGACGCTATCGGTGTTCTTGAACGCAAAACCGAGCATCAGCAGGAACAACACGATCTTGAGCAACAGCAACAGGATGCGCATCATTATTTCCTTTCCATGAACCATACTGTTAAGTGCATGATTTTGCAGAAAGTCAACTAAATGCGCCAGCGCGGGTTTTCTGCTACGAAGGTTCAAGGTCCGTATGCAGTTTCGGCCGAAACAGAGGACTATTGATGATCGCAAAAGTGCCTGCCACCCTCACCCCAACCCTCTCCCGCCCAAGCGGGAGAGGGAGTGTTTTCTCGCCACGCCTGCGGAAAAAAAGTATTCCCTCGCCCCGCTTGCGGGGAGAGGGCCAGGGTGAGGGGAAACTCTGTGTGCATGGCGCGGCCAAAAAAAAGCGGCACGATCTTTCGATGATGCCGCATCGGTATACAACGTGCCTTACTTTTTCAGGTCGACGCGTTCGCGCAGTTCCTTCCCCGCCTTGAAATGGGGCACGTATTTCTCCGGCACCTGCACTTTGTCGCCGGATTTCGGATTGCGTCCGGTGCGCGGCGGACGGTAATTCAGACCGAAGCTGCCAAACCCGCGAATCTCGATGCGCTGGGCCTGCGACAGGCTCTTCGCCATGGCATCGAGGATCATCTTTACCGCAAGCTCGGCGTCTTTCGCAACCAGCTGGTGATAGCGCGCAGCCAGCTTGGCGATGAGCTCGGACTTGGTCATGGTCGCCCCTTATCGGTCGGTGTTGGCAGTATCCAGCTTGGCCTTGAGCAATGCGCCAAGACTGGTGGTGCCGGCACTGGCGGGTTTGTCCGCCGCGATTTTCTGCATCGCTGCCGATTCGTCGGCGAGGTCTTTGGCCTTGATCGAAAGATTGATGGCGCGGTTCTTGCGGTCGATATTGATGATCATCGCCGTCACCGCGTCGCCTTCTTTCAGATGCGTGCGTATGTCCTCGACACGGTCGCGCGCGACTTCGGATGCCCGCAGATACCCCTCGACGTCGCCTTCGAGCGCAATCACCGCGCCCTTGGGGTCGATCGACTTGACCGTGCCCTTGACGATGCTGTTCTTGTCGTGCGCCGAGATGTAGCTGGTAAACGGGTCGCCGTCGAGCTGTTTGACGCCGAGCGAAATGCGCTCGCGCTCGACATCGATCGACAGCACGACCGCTTCGGTCTCGTCGCCTTTCTTGTACTTGCGCACCGCCTCTTCGCCGGTCGCGTTCCACGACAGGTCGGACAAGTGCACCAGGCCGTCGATGTTGCCGGGCAGGCCGATGAAGACGCCGAAGTCGGTGATCGACTTGATACTCCCTTTCACCTTGTCGCCCTTCTTGTAGTTCATCGAGAACTCTTCCCACGGATTCGGCTTGCACTGTTTCATGCCCAGCGAAATGCGGCGGCGGTCCTCGTCGATTTCGAGCACCATGACCTCGACCTCGTCGCCGAGCTGCACCACGCGCGACGGGTGCACGTTCTTGTTGGTCCAGTCCATCTCGGAGACGTGCACGAGGCCTTCGATGCCCTGTTCGATTTCGACGAACGCGCCGTAATCGGTGAGATTGCTGACCTTGCCGAAAAGCCGCGTTCCCTGCGGATAGCGCCGCGACAGGCCGACCCACGGATCTTCGCCGAGCTGTTTCATGCCGAGCGAGACGCGGTTTTTCTCCTGATCGAACTTGAGCACCTTCGCTTCGACTTCGTCGCCGACCGCCAGCACTTCCGACGGATGTTTGACGCGGCGCCATGCGAGATCGGTGATGTGCAGCAGGCCGTCGATCCCGCCCAGGTCGACGAACGCGCCGTAATCGGTGATGTTCTTGACGATACCCTTGACGACCGCGCCCTCCTGCAGGCTCGCGAGCAGCGCCTGGCGCTCGACGCCTTGGGATGCCTCGAGCACGGCGCGGCGCGATACCACGACGTTATTGCGCTTGCGGTCGAGCTTGATGACCTTGAAATCCATCATCTTGTTTTCGTATGGTGAAGTGTCTTTCACCGGACGGATATCGACCAGCGAGCCGGGAAGGAAAGCGCGAATGCCGTTCACCATCACGGTGAGGCCGCCTTTGACCTTGCCGTTGATCAACCCTTGGACCAGCGTGCCTTTTTCGAGCGCCTGCTCGAGATCCATCCACGCCGCGAGGCGTTTGGCCTTGTCGCGCGAGAGGCGCGTTTCGCCAAAGCCGTCTTCGAGCGCGTCGATTGCGACCTGGACGAAATCGCCGGGTTTGACCTCGATTTCACCCCGGTCGTTGAAGAATTCCTCGGTGAGGATATAACTTTCTGATTTTAAACCGGCATTTACTACGATATGGTTGGCATCAACGCTGATGACTTCGGCGGTAATGACCTCGCCGACCCGCATTTCTTTGCGCGCAAGACTTTCTTCGAACAGCGCGGCAAAACTTTCAGTCGAGCCGGCAGCGGCTACAGTATTCATTATCTGCAATTTAGGAACTCGAAAAAACCCGTTATTTCAACGGGGTCTGGTTGATTAACGCCGCGAGCCTGGCAGCTCACGACACCCGTATCGCTGCAACATAACGCGCCAACACTTGCTCCACTGCCGCATCGATCGAGAGCTTGGTGGTATCCAGCAGGCTGGCGTCGTCACTCTTCTGCAGCGGGGCTACTGCGCGCGCGCTATCGCGTGCATCGCGGTGCCGGATATCCTGCAAAAGGGTCGTCATATTAGCACCCATTCCTTTTTCTATCAACTGTTTATAGCGCCGCCGGGCGCGCTCATCGGCG